>DATHLL010000136.1:0-16538 GCA_035488195.1 Candidatus Elarobacter sp.
GACCACCGAGACCACCAGCGGTCCCGCCGCCGTCAGCAGCCGGTACGTCGCCCGCCCGATGCCCGGCGCGACCGCCTCCCGCTCCACCGCACCGGAAACGATCGCCGGAAACGGCGCCCCCGGCGCAAGCACCTCCGGCAACCGCCCCGCAACCGCAAACCGCGCGAGCCCCAATTGCGCCTCGACCGCCCGCGGCACGACGACACCGCACGCAAGCGCAAGCGCAACGAGCGCAACGAGCACCCCGCGACTCCCCGGCGGCTTGCGCGCGCAGCGCGCAAACGCGATGGATTCGACGCTCGTCCAGAGCGGCGAATCCTCCACCTAACGCGTCAGTCCGACCAGGAAGAAGATCATCCCGAGGACCGCGGCCGCGCCGGCGGTGTACGGGAGCACGCGCGAGCCGACGAGCGCGGTGATCGAGACCAATACGATCGCGACCTCGAAGAGCGTCGAGCCGACCTCGATCGTCTCGTGCTGCTGGAGCAGCCGCTCCGAGCGCTCGTTGTGGCGTTGCGCCTCTTCCTCGAACGCGCGCGCCTGCGTCATGAGCGGCGGCGCTTTCGACTTCTCCGCGGCGGCGAGGCGGCGGAGGTTGTCCTCGTTGCCGTTCGCGTTCACGCCCTGGTCGATCGCCGTCGTCGCGATGTAGTACTTCACGCGCTCCGACTGGTATTGCGACCAGGTGTCCGAGGCGTGCGTCGTCGCGACGATCGCGTCGTTCTTCTCGACCAGCGCTTGGGTCGAGCGCAAGTTGCCGAAGTAGCCGGAGATCGCGGCCAGCACCGCGAGCACCGCGGCCGCGATCGGAACCCAGCTCGGGCCGCCGTGGTGCTCGTGCCGTTCCTTCGCTTCCTCGAACGATTTCGCCGCGCTCGCGCTCACGTCGCCGCCGCCGAAGAGAGACTTCCGATTCGCACGAGGGCCTCTCGTACGTCGGTCGCGGGCGCAACCCTCCACGCGTCGGTGCGATGCCGCTCGAACGTGAACGCGGCGAGCTCGAACCCGCCGAACGTCCCGCACACCACCGCGCCGTCGGGATCGACCGCGAACGCGCGCCGGCGCGGCGCATCGAGCACGACGACGTACGCGCGCAGCTCCGCGGCGCGCGTGCGCGCGAACGGCGCGACCCACGCCGCGTCGACCGCGCGCGCGTGCGGAAGCACGTTCCACACGAACATGCGCACGCCGCCGAGCCGCGGCGCGACGAGCGCGCGCGGATCGAGCACCGCCGCGTCGCCGACCAGCGCGACCTCGCGGCTCGCGGGGCGCGCGTGCGGATCGATCACGAGGTCGGCGTCGGCGACCGCGGCCAGCTCGCGCAGCGCGGCGTCCGCGTGCGCCGTCACCGCGACGCGCAGAACCGCCGGCAGCGCGTCGCCGGCGAGCGCCTCGACGCGCGGCGGCGACGCCGCGAGCCCGGCGCTCGACGGTCCGACCGCGACCTCGCCGCGCACGATCTCCTCGCCGTCTTGCGAGCCGCGCGCGACGACGGTGCCGTCGGCCGCGACGATCACGCTCTTCCCGCAGTACGCGACGCTGCGCGCCTCGGTCCCCGCTTTGTTCGCGGCGACCAGCGCGACGCCGTTCTCTCGCGCGCGCACCGGGATCATCAGGTCGGCTTGCAGGTTCTCGAGCGCGTGCGGGTCGCGGCCGCTCGTCACCCAGGCGGTCGGCATCACCAGGATCTCCGCGCCTTTCGCGACCAGCGTGCTCGCTATGGTGGGGATGCGACCGTCGGCGCAGATGAAGACGCCGAGCCGCCCGGCCGGCGTGTCGACCGGCTCGAGCGCCTCGCCCGCGCGGAACCAGCGCCGGTCGAAATGCCAGAGGAAGCACTTGTCGGCGTAGCCCGCGATCCCGTCCGCGGTCGCGACGTACGCGCTGTTCGCGAGCCCTCGCTCGCCCGCGCGCGCGCCGCCGTAGACGATCGTCGCGCCGGTCCGCGCTGCGACCGCGATCACGTCTCGCGCCGCGGCCTCGAGTTCGTGCGGATCGACCGGCGCGGTGCCGATGACATAGGCGGGGACGGTCCCCTCGGGGACGACGACCAGCTTCGCGCCGGATTCCGCGGCCGCGGCGATCTGCGCCAGCAGCGCGGGCCACCGCTTCACGAAATCGGCACGATCGTGCGCACGCGTCTGCACGGCGGCGACGGGTGCCGGACGAGAACTCACGGAATCACGGTCTCCAAGCACGAGGGCGAGACGGATATCGCCGCTCGCGAAGTTCGCATAGCACGGCAACCATCAAGAGGACGCCCGGAGTGAAACGTCTGATCGCCTGTGTTTCGCTCGTCGCCGCCGCCACCACTGCGGCGGTTCCGTCGACGACGACGCCAGCCAAGAGCGCGGCCCATCCGGCCGCGACGAAGACCGCCGCGAAGACCGCGCCGGCGAAGAACGGAAAGAAGGTCGCGAAGGCGGCCCCCCGCTGCAAGGTCGCCCCGGCCGACGAGTACTTCGGGAAGCTCAAGATGAGCATTCTCGGGATCCGCAACACGATCAAGGACCAAGGCCTGAAGGTCGACTACGAGCCCGACAAGGCCGCCGCGACGTTCAACGCGATCGCGCTGACCGAGGACGCGATCCACGACTGGCAGCGCAAGTATCCCTGCGACGGCTGGATCCCCGGGACGCTCTACGCGCTGCAGCACTACTACGGGAAGATCCACACCGACGACGGCGTCAAGCACGTCCACGCGACCTTCGCCTGGCTGCGCCACGACTTCCCGAAGAGCAGCTTCGTCCAGCTCGCGCGGCGCGAGGACGGCCAGGCCAGCGCGGCGCCGCCGGCTCCGCCGGTCGCCGCCGTCCCGGCCGGCCCGGCCTCGACCCCGGCCCCGGGCGTTCCGGCCTCGAGCGCCTCGATCGTCGCGCCGGCCGCCGGGCAGAGCCTCGCGACCCCGGTCCCGGGGACCGCGCCGGCCAGCGTCATCAACGCGGCCGGCGGCGCCACGCCCGCCCCGCACTAGCCGGCACGGCGGGCGAAGACAAGAAAAATCCCCCGGCGTGAGCCGGGGGATTTTCGCGTTCGTCGCGTCCTGTGCGAGGGCGCTTAGAACTTGATGCCGAGGCCGATGTAGCCGCCCGCGTGCGTCGCGTCCGACGGCGAGATGTTCTTGCCGCGGATCGTGTCGCCCAGGAAGCCGCCGTCGAGGAACAGCCCCGAGTTGCCCAGGTTCAGCGTGCCGCCGATCTGGTACTTGAGGAACCGCTGCTGGAACTTGTCGGTGGTGCCGGCAAGGGCGGCGGGGACGCCCACGGTCGGGTAGGTGAAGTTGCCCGAGATGCTCGGGTAGTACCACACGCTGCCGTAGACCGAGAACGTGTTCTCGAGGTCGGGGAGCTTCTCGGCGCCGAAGCCGAAGCCGTTCTGCTTCGGATAGCCGTAGTTCTCCTCACGGTGGAGGTAGCCGACGCCGATGTAGATGCGCGGTTCGGCGATCTTGAGGCCGAAGCGCCCGTCGAAGTCGGTGTCACGCGCGGTGAACGACGGGACCGGGACCTGGCCGTAGCCGCCGATGACGGTCACGCAGCCCTGGTCGCCGTTCGCGGGCCCGACGCCCGCCGGCGTGTTGCACGGGTTCACGCCGGCCGCGAAGAAGGCCGGGTTGATCCCGCTGTTGTGCGGATAGCTGAACGAGCGATAGTCGCCTTCCAGCATCCACGGCAGACCGAAGAGCGGGAACTCCACCGCGCCGCGGACCGAGTACGAGCCGCCCGTGCCGGAGTTGCCCGGCGAGAGCTCGTTGTAGACCTTCGGCGAGAAGATGTAGTCACCGACGATGAAGTGCTCGTACGGGTTCCGAGCCGGCGGAGCCGGGGTCGGCGACGGCGTCGCGGTTGGCGGCGGCGGCGGCGGCGGGGCCGGGGTCGGAGTGGCCGGCGGCGGCGGCGGAGGCGGCGGCGTCGCGGGGACGTAGCGAACTACGACGATGCGACGATCCGGAACCCACTGCACGTAGGCGCCCATGCCCTCGGAGATCACACGGACCGGTACGACGACCGCGCCCTTGTAGATCTCCGGAGGAACGTCGAGCGGACGGCTCTCGCCGTTGATGACGACTTCCGGGCGGCCGACGGTGACTTTGACGTCGGAACCGGGCTTCGAGACGTCGACCGTCTTGGAGGCCGGATCGTACGAGACCGTCGCGCCCATCTGCTCGAACATCGAGCGGAGCGGGATCAAAATGGTATTGCCACGCACCAGCGCGGCGAGGACGCGGTTCGCCTTCAGGCGGTCCGGCTTCGAATAGACGTGCCGGTCGTTGAAGAGGATCGGGACCTCGCCGGAAGGCGGCGTGCCGAAGTCAGCGGGCGGCATGGCGTTCGGCGCGGCCTGGGCGACCTGGGCGTGCGCGGAGGGTCCGATGTTGCCTTGCGCATGCGCCGGGTTCTGGGCCGAGACGGACGTCGTACCGATTCCAACCGCGACAAGCGCGGCCAGAAGCCCGGTGCTCAGTCGTTTCACGTAATACTCCCTAGCTAAGGTGTTGTGTCGAGAAGGGCGTTGGCGCCGGCGTGGCCGGCCCGGGGAACGGGAGCGCACGAGAGTACTCGCTTGCTCAGCCATTTTGGGACCTACCCACGTGTACGGCGCCTTAATCACGAGGCGGGGTCACAGCCCCGCATCTAGACCGCTAACGCCGCCTTTACACGCGAAGGTTCCAGGCTCCCTCGGTTCAGCCGAGCTTTTCGTCCAGCCGTTCGCGGAATTTGTCGCGCGAGGTGACGTAGCGCTCGTGGGTCCCTTCCGCGATCTTCTCCCGCTCGTCGAAAGCGGTGAAGGCGTACTCGATCCGGCGCCCGTCGACCTTGAGGACCTCGACCTCGGTGCGGACGATCAGCCCGACCGGGGTGGGCGCGACGTGCGCCAGGTCGACGTGGGTCCCCAGCGTGATCTCGTCGGCGTCCAGGGCGGGCGCGACGCACTGCATCGCGGCCTCCTCGACGAGCTGGAGCAGCATCGGGGTCGAGAGCACGGTCACGCCCTTGTTGCCGGCTTTCTCGGCCGTCATCCACTCTTCGACCCGGGTCTGGCTCTGGTAGGTCCTCCCGACCTCGATCTTCCCGCGCATCCGGGGGGAACGTTACGACCGGCAACCGGGCGAATCATTTTCACGTTCCACGCGGTAGTACCGGCGGACCGCGGCGTCGTAGAGGCCGCTCCGAGCGATTTCGCAGAGAACGGAAGTACAAAGGAGCCTTATGAGACGGAGTCAGCGCACGCTGTTCGCTGCGGCGGTCCTCGCCTTGGCAGCGACCGCGTGCGGCAAGGGCGGAGGCGGCGGCGGAGGCCGGCCGGCCGCGCCGCCGCTCGCGGTCGACGTCGATCAAGCGCAGCGGCAGGACATCGCGACCTACGTCACGCTCGACGGGCAGATCGCGCCGGTTCAGGAGTCGACGCTCAGCTCGCCGCAGTCGGGGAACGTCGCGGCGGTCTACGTCAACGAAGGCCAGCACGTCGCGCGCGGTCAGGTCGTCGCGAAGCTCGACGACTCGACGCTGCGCGCCTCGCTCGCGCAGCAGGAAGCGATCGTGCAGCAGCAGAGCGCGCAGCTCGGCTCCTCGACGCTGCAGGTGCCGGTCACCGCCGCGCAGGCTTCCAATACCGTCGTGACCGCGCAGCAGCAGCTCGCCGCGGCGCGCAACGGCGTATCGACCGCACAAGCCGCGTACCAGAGCGCGCTCTCGACGTACAACGCCGACAAGTCGCTGCTCGCGCAAGGCTACGTCGCGCAGACGCAGTTCGAGACGGCGCGGGCGCAGTACGTGCAGGCGCAGCAGGCGCTGAACAACGCGCGCGACTCGCAGCGCCAAGCCGAGACCGCACTGCGCTACGCGCAGACGCAAGGCGGCAACGCGGTGCCGATCCAGCAGCAGCAGATCGCGGTGAACCGCGGCCAGCTCGCCGCCGCTCAGGCGCAGGTGCGGCTGCTCGAGACGCAGATCGCGCAGACGTCGATCGTCGCGCCGTTCGACGGCGTCGTCACGCAGCGTCTGCTCGACCCGGGCGCGTTCGCTTCGCCGAACCAGCCCGTCGTGCGCGTCTCGCAGATCGACACCGTGTACGTCAACGTCAACGTCCCCGACGACGATCTGCCGTACGTGCGCAGCGGGACGCCGGTGACGTTCACGACGTCGAGCCTCGGCAACCAGCAGTTCCGCGCCGCGGTGATGGACGTCAACGCGACGCCGACGCAAGGGACGCTCTCGTACCGCGCGCGCGTCCGCGTCGCGAACCCCGGCGACCGGCTGCGCGGCGGGATGCTCGTCAGCGTGAACGTCCGCAAGGAGTTCCACCCCGGCGCGATCGTGGTCCCGCGGACCGCGGTGTTCCAGAGCGACACCGGCTCGAACGTCTACACCGTCGCGGAGATGCCGCCCCCGAGCCCCGGCCCGAACGGCGCCGCGGGCGGAGCTGGCGGCGGCGCCGCCGGCGGCGGAGCGGCGGGCGGCGGTGCGGCCGGAGGCGGCGGAGGAGCCAGCGGTGGGCGCGCGGGGCGCGGCGGCGCGGGCAGGCCCGGGGGCGGACCGCCGGTGAAGCTGATGAAGGCCAAGATGGTCCCGGTGCAGATCGGGCTCCAGACCGACACCATGACCGAGGTCCGCAGCCCGGCGATCAAGCCCGGGACGACCGTGATCACCACCCGGCCGGACGCGCTGCAGAACGACAGCACGGTCGCGATCACGCTGCCGGGCGCGGGCGGCCGGAACGGCGGCGGAGGGCGCGGAGCGCAATGATCGCCTCACCGACCGCCTCGCGCGCGCTCGCCGGCGTCGCGCTGGCCGCGCTCGTCCTCGCCTCGCAGCCCGTGCTCGCGCAGAGCACGACGCCGACGACCCCGGCTTCGCCGACGAATCCGACCACGCCGACGACTCCGGCGACGCAGCCCAGCCCAGCGGCGACGCCGCGGCCCGGCGCCTCGCCCTCGACGGCGCCCGGCACCCGCGGCCAGACCCCGAGCGCGCTCCCCGGCGCCGCCGGGACCCCCGCGCCCGGCGCGCCGCCCACGGCGACCGGCGCTTCCGGCGGCGCTGCGGCGATCAACGCGAGCGCGATCCCGACGCTCGCGCCGGCCGACCAGCGCTCGCCGCTGCCGTATCCCGCCTACGGGACCCCGGCGCCGGTGATCCAGACCCGCACCGCGCCGGGCGTCCCGCAGATCATCACGCTGCAGCAGGCGACGCTGATCGCGTACGCGCGCTCGCCGGTCCTGGCCTCGGCCCGCGCCGACGTCGCGATCGCGGCGGCGCCCGTGCAGCTCGCGCAGAGCGCGCTCTTCCCGGCGGTCACCGGAAACGCGTCGACGACGCACTCCCGCCGCGAGGCCGGCGGCTCGTCCTCGACGACGACCACCACGACGACGACGGGCGGCGGCACGACGACCGGCGGCACCACGACCGGGACGACGACCGGGACGACGACCGGCACGACCACGACGTTCAACCCGAACTCGACCTCGAACAGCCTCTCGATCCAGCTCCAGCAGCTGATCTACGACGGCGGCCGGGTCGCGGCGCAGATCCGCGCCGCGCGCGCGACCGAGAACGCCGCGGTGGCGACGTACCAGCGGCAGCTCCAGACCGTCGCGTTCAACGTCGCGACGGCGTACTACAACACGCTCGCCGCGCAGCGCCAGACGCAGGTCGCGCTGACGACGGTCCAGCTCGACCAAGTGCAGGAGGCGCTGGTCACCGCGCAGATCCGCGCCGGGACGGCGGCGCGCGCCGACCTCGCGACCGCGCAGCTTCCGACCGCGCAGGCGCGGGTCGCGGTCGTCCGCTCGCAGGCGAACGAGCAAGTCCAGCTCGCGACGTTCGCCAACACGCTCGGCCTCGACGCCGACATCGCCGTGCAGCCGAAGGACGACGTCCCCGCGCTCAGCGCGACCTCCGGAAACTACACGGTCAACCCGGCCTTCCCGACGCCGACCTACCAGCAGGCGGTGACGCGCGCGCTCGCGCTGCGGCCCGATCTGACCTCGCAGCAGCAGAACGTCGTCTCGCTGCAGGAGAGCCTGCGCGCGGCGAGGCTCGGCAACTACCCGACCGTGAACGGCTCGGCGAGCTACGGGACCGCCTCCACCGATCCGAGCGGCGGCGCGTTCCGCAACGCCGGCTCGATCGGCCTCGCGCTGACGCTGCCGATCTACGACCGCGGCATCACGCGCGCGCAGACCGCGCAGGCGCAGGCGCAGCTCGACCGCGCGCTCGCGCAGCTCCAGATCGACCAGCAGGGCGTGCAGCTCAACGTGCGGACCGCGCTGGTGAACCTGGTCTCGGCCTATGCCGCGCTGGACCAGGTCAACGCGGAGCTCAGCAAGGCGCAGCAAGTGCTGCAGTCGACGCAGGCGCAGTACCGCGCCGGCGTCACGACGCTTCCGCTGCTGCTCAACGCGCAGGTCGGTCTGACGCAGGCGCTCACCGACGAGGTCACCGCGGTGTACACGGTCCGGCAGGCCGAACAGGCGCTGCTCTTCGCGGAGGGCACGAACGGCGCCGGGTGAACTCCCCGGCGAGATGACGACGACGGTCCCGGTCTGGATCGACGATCCGGTGAACGCGGCGATCCTCGCGGTGAGCGAGGATCGCCTGCAGGGCTTTCAGCTCGACCCGTTCGGTGAGATCGCCGAGCGCAGCGGGATCGACCCCGCCACGGTGATGGAGCGAATCGTCGCGATGATGCGCGCGGGGACGATCCGCCGCGTGCGCCAGACGCTGATGGCGACGAACCTCGCCGACGGCGCGCTCTGCGCGTGGCAGGTTCCCGCCGAGCGCCTGAGCGACGCGTTCGAGTGGATGTTCCGCGAGGACCCGTTCTCGGGCCACGTCGTTATCCGCACGACCGACGCCGCGACCGCCGGCTCGAACTACCGGCTGTGGACGACGCTCAAGGTCCCGCAGGGGTTCTCGCTCGCGAAGCATGCCGCGTTTCTGTCGCGGACGGTCGGCGCCGAAGCGTACCGGCTGATGCCGGCGAAGGCGCTCTTCGCGCTCGGCGTCGGCCACGTGCGGCGGCGCGGGATGGAGCCGGGCGCGCGCGCGGAGGTGCTCGCCGGCGTGAAGGACACCGAGATCGTCGAGCTCGATGCGCTCGAGTGGCGGGTGCTGACCGCGATCAAGCGCGAGCTGGCGCCCGAGGAGATCGTGCGCGACGTGTGGGCGGCGCGCGCCCGCGAGGCCGGCGTCTCGCGCGAGGAGTTCGAGCGCGTCGGCAAGGCGCTGAACGCGAAGGGCGTGATCGGGCGGTTCTCGACCTTCCTCGAGCACGTGAAGCCGAACGCGAACGCGGGCGGGAAGAGCGTCACGCGCTACAACGCGCTCTTCCACTGGCAGGTGCCCGCGGGGCGCGAGCTCGACGCGGGGCGCGAGGTCGGCCGCCACTACATCATGACGCACGCGTACTGGCGCGAGGGCGGGCCGGAGTTCCGCGGCGTCAACGTCATGGGCGTCGCGCACGGGACCGAGAAGGAGACCGTGCTCGCGCACAAGGCGGCGATCGACGCGCACCTGCGCGAGGCCGGGATCGAGTTCGGCTACACCAACGTGTTCTGGGGCGGGCGCAGCGAGATCAAGCCCTCCGAGATCGCGCCCGCCGCCTACCTGGCGTTCTGCAAGACCCACGACCTCGACCCGGAGACGATGCGCTGATGATCCGACGCCTTCTCGCCGCGAGCGCGCTTCTGGCGCTCGCGCTTTCCGCGTGCACGAAGGTCGGCGACACCGTCGCCTCCTCCGGGAACGCCGGCCCGGGCGGACCGTCCGGCCCGCACCCCGACCGGCTGGTGATGTCGAGCGCCGCCGACCCGCGCAACCTGAACCCGGCGTTCGCCTCGGCCTCGCCGGTCCTCGAACTCTCGGCGTTCCTCTTCTCGTACACCGTCCGCTACGACGACAAGGCGCACCCGGTCCCCGACGCGGTCAGCGAGATCCCGACCGTCGAGAACGGCGACGTCAGCAAAGACGGGCTCACGATCAAGTACAAGCTGCGCCACGGGATCAAGTGGCACGACGGCCAGGAGCTGACGTGCCGCGACATGCGGTTCACCTGGCAGGTGATGATGAACCCGAAGAACACGGTCATCACCACCGACGGCTGGAACAAGATCAAGGACGTCGACTGCAGCGACCCCTACGTCGCGGTCGTGCACATGAAGCAAGTCTACGCGCCGTTCCTCCAGCAGCTCTGGAGCCTGAACGGCAACGGGCCGATCATGCCCGAGCACCTGCTGGCGAAGTACAACGACGACAAGGGCAGCATGAACACCGCGCCCTACAACTCGGCGCCGGTCGGGAGCGGGCCGTACAAGTTCGTCTCGTGGCAGCGCGGCCAGCAGGTCCGGCTCGAGGCGTTCCCCGACTACTTCCTCGGCAAGCCGAAGATCCGCGAGGTCGTCTACAAGATCATCCCCGACCAGAACACGCTCGCGACGCAGATCCTCACGCACGAGCTCGATCTGGCGTGGAACCTCGCGGCCTCGAGCTACGACCGGGTGAAGAACTCGCCCGGGAACACGACGCTCACGCCGGTGATCTACACCTTCGACCACATCGACTTCAACGAGCGCAAGCCGATGTTCCAGGACGTCCGCGTCCGGCGCGCGCTCACGTACGCGATCGACCGCAAGTCGCTGCTGGAGAAGATCCGCCACGGGCTGGGCGAGCTGAGCGACACGATGCTCGACCCGACGCTCTTCCCCGACGCGCAGGATCCCAACCTCATGAAGTACCCGTACGACACGGCGAAGGCCGCGGCGCTGCTCGACGAGGCCGGCTGGAAGGTCGGCCCGGGCGGGATCCGGGTGAAGAACGGGCAGAAGCTGCAGTTCCAGATCTCGACCCAGGTCGAGTCGACCGCCGGCCAGGCGATCCAGCAGCAGGTGCAGACGTACTGGCACGACGTCGGCGCCGACGCGATCGTGAAGAACTACCCGACCCCGCTGTTCTTCGACAACACGGCCAACGGGATTCTGCAGGGCGGGAAGTACGACGTCGCGTTCTTCGCCTGGGTCGCCGCCGCCGACATCGACCAGAGCGCGATCTACTCCGCGCACTATTTCGCGCCGAAGGGGCAGAACGCGCTGTTCTGGGACAACCCGGTCGCGACCAAGGCGATGGACGACGCGAACGGGACGGTCGACCAGAAGAAGCGGCTCGAGTACTACCGCACCGTGCAGGAAGAGTTCGCCAAGGACGATCCGTCGATCATCCTGTGGTTCCGCAAGGACGTCGAGGTGCACAACGACGCGCTCAAGGGGTTCACGCCGACCTCGGTGATCACGACGCCGTTCTGGAACACGTGGCAGTACTCCATCTGAGGCGGCGCGCGGCGGCGCTCGCGCTCGCCGCGTGCGCGGCGCTGCTGCCGTGCGCGTCGGCGGCGGAGGGCGGCCGGCATCCGTACACGGTCCCGCACGTGCTGCGCTACGCGACCGGCGAGGACATCGTCGGGCTGAACCCGCACCTGAACTCGCAGCTCACGCAGTTCCTCATGGCCTCGCTCACGATGGCGTGGCTGGTGCGCTACGACCGCGCGAACGGCCCGGTCCCCGAGCTCGCGACCGCGGTTCCCTCGCGCGCGAACGGCGGCGTCTCCGCGGACGGCAAGACGATCACGTATCATCTGCGCCGCGACGCGAAGTGGTCGGACGGCGTGCCGTTCACCGCGGCCGACGTGAAGTTCTCGGTCGGCGTGGTCCTGAACCCGGCGAACAACGAGCAGACGCATCGCGGGTTCGATCAGATCGCGCGCGTCGAGACCCCCGACCCGTACACGGTCGTGTTCCGGCTGATCAGGCCGTACAGCGGTTTCTACGTGAACTTCTTCAGCTCGGGCGGAGCGAACCCGTGCATCCTTCCGGAGCACCTGCTCAAAGGGCTGAAGAACATCAACGACGCTCCGTACAACGCGCTCCCGGTCGGGATCGGGCCGTTCAAGTACGCCTCGTGGAAGCGCGCGACGAGCGTAGAGATCGTCCCCGATCCGCTCTATTTCGGGCGCAAGCCGCGGCTGCAGCGGGTGATCTTCAAGATCGTCCCCGACCGCAACACCGTGCTCACGCAGCTCACCACGCACGAGCTCGATCTGTGGGCTCCCGTCCCGGCGGCGTTCTACGACCGGGCGCGTGCCGTCCCGGGCGTCACGACGATCCGCCAGGCGTCGTACGCCTACAACCACATCGACTTCGAGCTGGACCACGGCGCGCTCGGCGACCTCACCGTGCGGCGCGCGCTGCGGCTCGCGACCGACCGCGCCACGATCCTCGCGAAGATCCGGCACGGCGTCGGCGTCCTGCAAGAGACGCCGTTCCCGCCCGGCAACCCGTTCCACATCGACGTTCCGCGCGTCCCCTACGACGTCGCCGCGGCGAACCGGCTGCTCGACGCGGCCGGATGGAAGCGCGGAGCCGACGGCGTGCGGGCGAAGGGCGGCCGGCGGCTCGACTTCGACTTCGCGATCGGGACCGGGAACCCGGACACCGACTCGATCCTCGAGCTCATGCGCGATACCTGGCAGCAGATCGGCGCGCGGTTCACGGTGAAGCGATATCCCTCGCCGCTCTACTTCGCTCCCGCGCAGACCGGCGGGATCGTCTACGGCGGGAAGTACGACCTCGCGATCTACGCCTGGTTCACGCCGCCGAACGGCGACGTGACGAACCTCTTCGCGAGCGACCGCATCCCGCCGAAAGGGCAGAACATCCCGCGCTTCCGCGACCCGGTCGCCGACGCGGCGCTGCGCCGGCTGATCGCGACGTACGACCCGGTGCAGCAGCGCGCCGCGCTGCGCGACTTCCAACTGCGGCTGGTCGACCGGGTTCCGACCGTGGTCCTCGACGCGCGCGAGGACGTCTACGCGTTCAACTCCGACCTGCACGACTTCCACCCGAACCAGGTGACGCCGTTCGACGACCTGGTCGAGGCGGACATCTGAGGTTCCGATGAAGAGACCGCTCGCGCTCGCGCTCGCCGCACTGCTGCTCGCCGGCTGCACGAAGACCGTCGGCACCGGGACGCCGGGGACCTCGTCAGCCCCCGCGCACCGGCACGCCGCCGCCCACGAGCTGATCGTCGGCGACACGCAAGACATCTCCGGCCTCAACCCGCATCTCGTCACCGCGCTCTCGCTCGGCAACATCGCGCAGCTCACGATGGCGTATCTGGTGCGCTACGGCGCCGACAGCCGTCCGGTCCCGGAGCTCGCGACGGTCGTCCCGACGCAGGCCAACGGCGGGATCGCCAAGGACGGGCTGACGATCACCTGGCACTTGCGCAAGGGCGTGAAGTGGGCCGACGGCGCGCCGTTCGACGCCGACGACGTCGTGTTCTCGACGAACGCGGTGAACAACCCGAAGAACAACGAGGTCAGCCGCGACGGGTGGGACTTGATCACGAAGATCGACGAGCCCGACAAGTACACCGTCGTCTATCACCTGAAGAAGCCGTACAGCGCGTTCCTGCCGACGTTCTTCGGGAGCGCCGGCGCGAACCCGTGCATCCTGCCGAAGCACATCCTCGGCAACCTGCCGACCATCAACGACGCGCCGTACAACAGCAAGCCGGTCGGGATCGGGCCGTACCGCGTGACCGAGTGGGTGCGCTCCGATCACGTCACGATGGAGGCGAACCCGTCCTACTGGCGCGGGCAGCCGAAGATCAAGAAGATCGTCTACAAGTTCATCCCCGACCGGAACACCGCGCTCACCCAGCTCGAGACCGGCGAGATCGACCTTTGGCCGTTCGTCACGTCGCCGTACTACGACCGCGTCAAGGCGCTGCGCGGGATCACCGTGAACCGGATCCCCGGGTATCTCTACACGCACGTCGACATGAACACGACGCATGCGCCGCTGCGCGATCCGGTCGTGCGCGCGGCGATGCGGCTCGCGACCGACCGCCTCACGATCCAGCAGAAGCTCAACCACGGCACCGGGATCGTCCAAGAGAATCAGCTCACCCCGTCGAGCCCGCTCTACCGGCCGATCGCGCTGGTCCCGTTCAACCTCCCCGAAGCGAACCGGCTGCTCGACGCGGCCGGCTGGAAGCGCGGTCCGGACGGCGTGCGCGCGAAGAACGGCGTCCGGCTCGCGCTCACCGTCGCGGCCGGCACCGGCTCGCCCGACGTCGACCAGCGCATCGAGCTGCTGCGCGCGAACTGGCAGCAGATCGGGATCACGCTGAGCGTGCAGCACTACAGCCAGGCGCTGTTCTTCGGACCGTTCGAGCAAGGCGGGATCCTGTTCAACGGCAAGTGGGACGTCGCGACCTACGCCTGGCAGCAGACGCCCGACGGCGACTTGCGCGCGACGAACGGCTGCAAGCAGATCCCGCCGAACGGCGAGAACGTGACCCGGCTCTGCGACGCGCAGCTCGAGGCGATCCTCGCGCGCGAGTCCGCGGCCTACGACGAAGCGCCGCGCGCGGCGATCATCACCCAGGGCGTGCAGCGGATCTCGGAGCTGGTGCCGTACTACGTGCTGTACATCCAGGACAACATCCACGCGTACACGAGCGCGCTGACGGGCTGGAAGCCGAACGCGACGACGCCGTTCGACGACCTGATGGACGCGGACACCGGCGCGTGAGCGCGAAGGAGGGGACCGTGAAGAGAACGATCGCCGTGCTGGCGGCGGCGCTGCTGCTCGCCGCGTGCACGAAGGAGGCCGCGACGACGACCGGCACCGGCGGCGGCGGGACCGCCGGCGGCGCCGAGGGCCGGAAGAACGCGTACACGATCCCGCACACGCTGCGGATCGGCGACATCCAAGACTTCGACAACCTCAACCCGCACCTGACGACGTACGCGGCGCTGGGGCACCTCTCGTCGCTCACGATGGCCTACCTCGTGCGCTACGGGCCGGACAACCGCCCGATCCCGGAACTCGCGACCGAGGTGCCGACCCAGGCGAACGGCGGCGTCAGCAAGGACGGGCTGACGATCACCTGGCACCTGCGCAAGGGCGTGAAGTGGTCCGACGGGCAGCCGTTCGACGGCGACGACGTCGTGTTCTCGACGAACGCGGTCAACAACCCGAAGAACAACGAGGTTGGGCGCGACGGCTGGGATCTGATCACGAAGATCGACGAGCCCGACAAGTACACCGTGATCTTCCACCTGAAGAAGCCGTACGGCGGGTATCTCCCGTCGTTCTTCGGCACCGCCGGCGCGAACCCGTGCATCCTCCCGAAGCACATCCTCGGGAACCTCCCGAACATCAACACCGCTCCGTACAACAGCTTGCCGGTCGGGATCGGGCCGTTCCGCTACACGAAGTGGGTGCGCGCCGACCACATCGACCTCGAGCGGAACCCGTACTACTGGCGCGGGCAGCCGAAGCTCGAGAAGATCGTCTACAAGATCATCCCCGACCGCAACACGCTCATGACGCAGCTCAGGACGGGCGAGATCGATCTGTACTCGATCGTCCCGCCCGCGTACATCGACCAGCTCAAGGCGCTGCCGAACGTCGCGTACCTGCGCACGCCGAGCTATTTCTACAGCCATCTGACCTTCAACACCTCGCACCCGGCGCTGCGCGAGAAGGCGGTGCGGCAGGCGCTCAGGCTCGCGCTCGACCGCACGCTGCTGCGCGACAAGATCAACCACGGCGTCGGGATCCTCCAGGAGAGCATGGTGACGCCGGCGAGCCCGATGCACGACACCGAGCCCGCGATCCCGCACGACACGGCGAAGGCGAACGCGCTGCTCGACGCCGCCGGCTGGGTGCGCGGCCCCGACGGAGTCCGCGCGAAGAACGGCGTGAAGCTGAGCCTCGACTACGCGACGTTCGCCGGGAGTCAGGACAACGACTCGCGGATCGAGCAGATCCGCGCGATGTGGCAGCCGCTCGGCGTCACGATCACGCCGAAGCACTACAACTCCGCGCTGTTCTTCCAGGTGACCGGCGGGATCGTCTACGGCGGGAAGTTCGACGCGACGAACTTCTCCTGGCAGCTCACGCCCGACGACGATCTGAACCCGCAGACGTCGTGCACGCTCATGCCGCCGGACGGTCAGAACGTCGCGCGCTGGTGCGATCCGACGGTGCAGCCGCTCCTCGACCGGCTCAAGGGCACCTACGACGAGGCCGAGCGCAAGACGATCATCGCGCAGGCGATGCCGAAGATCGTCGACGGCGCGCCGTTCGTGGTGCTGTACATCCTCGAAGACATCAACGCGTACAACAAAGACCTGACCGGCTGGCACCCCAACGACACCACCCCGTTCGACGACTTCATGAACGTCGATATTTAGACCAGAGAACTGTGCTCCGCACGTGCGGTGAGGACGACAGCAAGACCTAGCACGATGCAGCCCGTGAGCGGGATGGTGCGGAGCGCGGACCAGGCGGGGTTTGGGGCGTCGAGGCCGGCGGCGTGCTGCTCGTCCGCCCAGACGGCGCTCGCGTCGGCGGCGGCGGGGGCGCGGTAGGCGGCGGGGAGCATGTCGGGCCAGGTCGGCGCGGGATGCGCGCGGGCGAGCGGGATCGCCGCGCACGCGAGCACGATCACGGCGACGAACGGGGCGAGGTC
>DATHLL010000137.1:0-2462 GCA_035488195.1 Candidatus Elarobacter sp.
GGCGCGACGGCGGGCGAGCTCGTCGCCGGCGATGTCGAGGTGGAGGCGGCGGGCGGGGACGTCGACTTCGATGACGTCGCCGGTGCGGACGTGCGCGAACGGGCCGCCGACGTACGCTTCCGGCGCGACGTGGAGGATGCACGCGCCGTACGACGTGCCGCTCATGCGGGCGTCGGAGATGCGGACCATGTCGCGGACGCCCGCGCGCACGAGCTTGAGCGGGATCGGGAGCATCCCCCATTCCGGCATCCCGGGGCCGCCTTGCGGGCCGGCGTTCTTCAGCACCAGCACGTGATCGGGCGTGACGTCGAGGTCCTCGCGGTCGACCGCCGCCGCCATCTCGTCGTAGCTCTCGAACGCCAGCACCGGACCGCGATGGCGCAGCAATCGCGGCTCGGCGGCGGTCGGTTTGATCACCGCGCCGTCCGGGGCGATGTTGCCGCGCAGCACCGCGACGCCGCCGACCGGGGAGACGGGATCGTCGAGGCGTCGGATCACCTCGTCCTTCCAGACGCGCGCGCCGGCGATGTCCTCGCCGAGCGTCCGTCCGGTGACGGTCGTGCACGCAAGATGCAGATGCTCCGAAAGCCGCTCGAGGAACGCGCGCATCCCGCCGGCGTAGTAGAAGTCCTCCATCAGCAGGCGTCCCGACGGGCGCACGTCGGCGATCACCGGGACGCGGCGCGCGATCTCGTCGAAGCGGTCGATCGTCAGCGGGATCCCCGCGCGGCGCGCGATCGCGACCAGGTGGATCACCGCGTTCGTCGAGCCGCCCAGACCCGCGTGCGCGACGATTGCGTTGTCGACCGACTCCGGTGAGAGGATGCGGTCGGGCGTGAGGTCGTCCCAGATCATCGCGACGATGCGGCGGCCGGCGGCGGTCGCCATGCGCGCGTGCGCGGAGTCGGCGGCGGGGATCGACGAGGCGCCGGGGAGCATGAAGCCGAGCGCCTCGACCATCGACATCATCGTCGCGGCGGTCCCCATCGTCATGCACGTCCCGAACGAGCGCGCGATCCCGCCCTCGATCTCGTGCCAATCGTCTTCGGTGATCAGGCCGGCGCGTTTCTCGTCCCAGTACTTCCACGAGTCGGTTCCCGAGCCGAGGACCTCGCCGCGCCAGTTGCCGCGCAGCATCGGACCGGCCGGGACGACGATCGCCGGAACGCGCGCCGAGATCGCGCCCATCAGCAGCGCGGGGATCGTCTTGTCGCAGCCGCCGAGCAGCACGGCGCCGTCGATCGGCTGGCTGCGGATCAGCTCCTCGGTCTCCATCGCGAGCAGGTTACGATAAAGCATCGTCGTCGGCTTCATCAGGTTTTCCGACAGGCTGAGCGCGGGCAGCTCGAGCGGGAACCCGCCGGCCTGCCACACTCCGCGCTTCACCTCGTCGGCGCGCGCGCGCAGGTGGACGTGGCACGGGTTCGCGTCCGACCACGTGTTGACGATCCCGACCACCGGCTTCCCCGCGAAGTCGGCGCGGTCGTACCCGATCTGCAGCAACCGCGACCGGTGCCCGAACGAGCGCAGCCCCTCGGTGCCGAGCCAGCGGTGGCTGCGAAGCTGATCGGGACGTTTAGCGATGACGACACCTCGAAGGTATGTGCTCCGGGACGGTACGCCGCATCGAGCGGTCAGCCCCGCGCGGCCGAACGCAAGTCGCCCACGGTCGCGCGCGGCGTGAGAATCTCCGGGTCCGTGCGGAGGTCGAGCACGGCCGGCTTTCCGGCCGACAGCGCCGCTTCGAACGCGTCCGGGAAGTCCTCGGTGCGCTCGACCAGCGCTCCGTGCGCGCCGAACGCGCGGGCGTAGGCGACGAAATCGGGGTTCGTCAGGTCGGTTCCGACGACGCGCCCCGGATACGCGCGCTCTTGGTGCATGCGGATCGTGCCGTACATCCCGTTGTTCACCACCAGCACGACGACGTTCGCACCGTACTGCACCGCCGTCGCCAGCTCGGAGCCGTTCATCAAGAAATCGCCGTCGCCCGCGAACGCGACGACGATGCGCTCGGGAAACCGGAGCTTCGCCGCGATCGCCGCCGGCACGCCGTAGCCCATCGCGCCCGCCGTCGGGCCGAGCTGCGTGCCGAAGCGTTTGTAGCGGAAGAAACGGTGCAGCCAGCCGGCGAAGTTGCCCGCGCCGTTGCACACGATCGCCTCGTCCGGGAGACATTCGTCCAGAAAGCGCACGACGTGCGCGAGATCGAGCGCCGCGCGCGGCGGCCCGGGCGTGCGCCATGCGTCGTATGCGCGGTGCGCTTCCTCGCACCACGCGCTCCAGCGCGCCGAATCCACCGGTTCCAGCGTGTCGAGCGCGCACGCGAACTCCGCGGGGCCGGCGTTGATCGCGAGCGCCGGCTGGAAGACGCGGCCGAGCTCGTCGGGATCGGCGTGGACGTGGATCAGCCGCTGCTTCGGGCGCGGCGCTTCGATCAGCGTGTAACCGCCGGTCGGCGTCTC
>DATHLL010000138.1:0-9218 GCA_035488195.1 Candidatus Elarobacter sp.
AGCCGAGGTTCCGCATCAGCTTCGTCGGCGCGTTGCGCAGGTGGAGCGGCACCGGATCGTTGCGCGTCGACTGCACGTCGTCGAGCGCGGCGCCGTACGCGCGGCCGACGGCGTTCGACTTCGGCGCGGTCGCCAGGTAGAGCACCGCGTGCGCGAGCGGATAGAACCCTTCCGGCATTCCGACGAAGTGCACCGCCTGCTGCGCCGCGATCGCGAGCGGGAGCGCGTGCTTGTCGGCGAGGCCGACGTCCTCGCTGGCGAGGATCACCAGCCGGCGCGCGATGAACAGCGGGTCCTCACCGGCGTCGATCATGCGCGCCAGCCAGTACACGGCGGCGTCGGGATCGCTGCCGCGGATCGTCTTGATGAACGCGCTGATCGTGTCGTAGTGCGCGTCGCCGCCCTTGTCGTAGCCGGTCGCGCGGCGCTGCAGCGCGTCGGCGATCGTGCGCTCGCCGATGACGCGCACGCCGTCCTCGCGCTTCGGCGCGGCGGCGGCCGCGAACTCCAGCGTGCTCAGCGCAGAGCGCGCGTCGCCGTTCGCGAGGTTCACCAGCGCCTCGAGCGCGTCCGGCTCGAACTCGACGCGCTGCGCGCCGAGGCCGCGCTCGGGGTCGTGCAGCGCGCGCTCGATCAGCGTGCGCACGTCGTCGTCCGCCAGCGACTTCAACACGAAGACGCGCGAGCGCGAGAGCAACGCGGAGTTCACCTCGAACGAGGGGTTCTCGGTGGTCGCGCCGATCAGCGTGACGGTCCCGTCCTCGACGTACGGCAGCACCGCGTCCTGCTGCGCCTTGTTGAAGCGGTGGATCTCGTCGATGAACAGCACGGTGCGGCGGCCGGCGGCGCGCAGCTTCCCCGCGTCGGCGACGACGCGGCGCAGGTCGGCGACGCCGGCGCTCACCGCGGAGAGCGCGGCGAAGTGCGCGCCGGTCTGCTGCGCGATGATCCGCGCGAGCGTCGTCTTCCCGGTCCCCGGCGGCCCCCACAGGATCATCGAGGGCACCTGATCCGACTCGATCGCGCGGCGCAGCGCGCGGCCCGGTCCGACGACCTGCTCCTGCCCGACGAACTCGTCGAGCGTGCGCGGCCGCATCCGGGCCGCGAGCGGCTCGCGGACGCGCTTCGCGCCGCCGGGCTCGCCTTCGTCGAAGAGTCCGATCACGGACTCAGGATACCGCGTTTCGGGTCAGAACGGGATCCGGCGCTTCTTCGGCTTCGGCGTCGGGCTCGCGCTGCCGGGCTCGGGGGTCGGAACCGGCTGCTTGATGACGACGGGCTTCCCGGTCACCTCGAAGCGCTTCGTGTTCAGGTCGTAGTTCGCGTCGTCGGCGCGCATCGTCGAAGCGCCCTGCGAAGTGTTGACGTGTCCCTGGAGGTGGAGCGTCCCCGCGCTGCGGTTCAGCACGCCGCGGTCCGCGTCCGCCTTGCGGTCACCCTGCTCGAAGTGCACGTGACCGATCGCGGTGTAGATCTTCGCCTTGCTGTCGACGTCGAGCTGGTCGCAGGTCAGGGTCGAGGGGCCGCCCTTCGCGTACTCGTCCTCGGAGCCGGCCTCGGGCGCGTTCCCGTTGTCGTGGATCACGACGTTGCCGAGCAGCGAGACGGTGCCGCGCTTGTCGTTCCCTTCGGCGCGGTCGGCGGTGCCGTCGCTCCCTGGGCGCGAGAACGCGACCTTGTTCGGCATCGTGAAATCGCCGTTGCCCTTGTAGCTGATCACGTCGGTCTCGACCTTGTAGTACAGCGTCTCGAGCGTCGCCTTCGGCGCCGACGACGCGCGCGGCGAAGCGGACGGCTGTGCGCTCGCACGCGGCGAAGGCGACGGCGCGACGCCGGCGCAGAGCGCGACGAGCGCGAGTCCGGCGAGCGACGTGCGCGCCGCGGAACGCATCGGCGCTACGGCTTCCGCTTCGGCGAGGGCGTCGGTTTCGGTTTCGCGCCCGGGCGCGCGCGCGGCGTCGCGGGCGAAGGCGCCGGCGCGACGGCTTTGTTCGCGGGCTGCGTCATGATCGTCGGGTTGCCGTGCACGTCGACGTCCTTGGTGTTCAGGTTGTAGTCGAGGACGTCGGTCGTGATCGTCGAGCCGTTGTCGGTGAGGTGCACCGAGCCTTCGAGGTGCAGCGTGCCGTTGCCGCGGTTGAGGATCGCCTTGTCGGCGGTTCCGCTACGCGAGCCCTGGCTGAAGTGCACGTGGCCGGTCGCCGTGTACAGCTTCGCCTTCGAGTCGATGTCGAGCTGGTCGCAGGTGAGCGTCGCCGGGCCGCTGCCGTGATACGCCGCGTCGCTCGCCTCCGACGCGTTGCCGCTGTCGTGGACGACGACGCTGCCGATCAGCGTCGCGGTCCCGTTCTTCGAGTTGCCCGTCGCCTTGTCGCTGACCGCGTCGGTCCCGGGACGGAAGAAGCGCACGCGGTGCGGCATCGTGAACGCGCCGGTGTTGAAGTTCCAGTGCGTCTCGTCGGTCTCGATCCGGTAGTCCGGCGTGCTCAGCGTCCCCGCGTCCGCGTTGGGCTTCTGCGCCGCGGCGGCGCCGGCGCCCGCGCCGGATGTGAGCGCGAGCGAGAGCGGGAGCACGAGAACGAGGGGCCGGAGACGGCGGAACATCATCAAAGAGAACGCACCTGCGGCTCGAGAGGTCGCGGCTACGCGCTCAGCGACCCGGCGTAGCCGACGCGCTGGCCGGTCCCGATCGCGACGCACGACATCGGGTCCTCAGCGACGATGACCGGAATTCCTGTGACCTCTCCGAGAAGAGTATCCAAACCGCGTAAGAGCGCGCCGCCGCCGGTGAGGATCACGCCGCGGTCGATGATGTCGGCCGCCAGCTCGGGCGGCGTCTTCTCGAGCACGGCCTTGACCGCTTCGACGATCGCCTGCACCGGCTCGGAGAGCGCCTCGCGCACCTCTTCCGAGGTGATCTTGACCGTCTTCGGCAGGCCGTTGATCAGGTCGCGCCCGCGGATCTCCATCGCGAGCTCCTGCTCGAGCCGGTACGCCGAGCCGATCTTGATCTTGATCTCCTCCGCCGTGCGCTCGCCGATCATCAGGTTGTAGACGCGGCGGATGTGGCGGATGATCGCCTCGTCGAGCTTGTTGCCGGCGACGCGGATCGACTGCGAGACGACGATCCCGCCGAGCGAGATGACCGCGACGTCGGTCGTCCCGCCGCCGATGTCGACGACCATGTTGCCGGACGGGCCGTCGATCGGCAGCCCGGCGCCGATCGCGGCGGCCATCGGCTCCTCGATGATGTCGACCGACTTCGCGCCGGCGAGCTTCGCCGCGTCGCGGACCGCGCGTTCCTCGACCGAGGTGATCTCGGCGGGGACGCAGATCACGACCGAGGGCTTCGGCCGGAACAGCGTGCTCAGGAACGAGCGCTGCCGCGTGACCTTCTTGATGAAGTAGCCGAGCATCGCTTCGGTCACCTCGAAGTCCGCGATGACGCCGTCGCGCAGCGGGCGGATCGCTTGGATGTTGCTCGGCGTCTTGCCGAGCATCAGCCGCGCCTCTTCGCCGACGGCGAGGGTTCTGTTCGTGCGGACGTCTTTCGCGACCACGGACGGCTCGCGCAGCACGATGCCTTTGCCCTTGACGTAGACGAGGACGTTGGCGGTTCCCAGATCGATCCCGATGTCGATGACACAGACTCCCAGTTTGGCGCCGCACGGCATGCCGCGACGCCGTTGTTGAAAACGACCTGTACGCGTTCGGGCCCCGGCGGGGAAATCCTCAGACCGTTTCCGTGATCGCTTGCTTGAACTCGGCGATGCGCGCCTCGTCGCGCCGGTAGAACGTCCATTGCTTGATCCGCTTCGAGCGGACGAGCCCGGCGTGGGCGAGGACCTTGAGGTGCTCGCTGACCGTCGGCTGGCTGACGCCGAGCTTCTGCGCGATCAGCGCCCCGCACACGCCGTCGCGGACGAGATCGCCGTCCACCTGCGGCGGAAAGTGCTCGCGCGGGTCCTTCAGCCAGGCGAGGATCTGGCGCCGGCGCTCGTTCGCGAGCGCGCGGAGCGCCATGTCGATCGGCATATTGCCATTTTGCTAATTTCCTACTACCATGTCAATCCGAATGGAGCGAGAATCGGTCCTGGAGACGGCGGCTGTCATCGCGCCGTGGGTTCGCCGCACCCCGGTGATGCCGCTCGACGCGGCCGACGCCGGCCTGACCGGCATCGAGCTGTTCGCGAAGCTCGAGCTGCTGCAGCATGCGGGCTCGTTCAAGACCCGCGGCGCGTTCGCGAACCTGCTCCTGCGCGAGGTTCCCGCGGCCGGCGTCGTGGCGGCGTCGGGCGGGAACCACGGCGCGGCGGTGGCGTACGCCGCGATGAAGCGCGGCGTCCCGGCGACGATCTTCGTCCCGAGCATCGCGCCGCCGGCGAAGCTCGACCGCATCCGCGCGTACGGCGCGGAACTGGTGATCGCCGGCGACCGCTACGCCGATGCACTCGAGGCGTGCGAAGCGAAGATCGCCGGCTCGGGCGCGATCTCCGTGCACGCGTTCGACCAGCGCGAGACGCTGCTCGGCCAGGCGACGCTCGCGCTCGAGCTGGACGAGCAGGTGCCGCGGATCGACACCCTGCTGGTGGCGGTCGGCGGCGGCGGGCTGATCGGCGGGATCGCGGGCTGGTACGCGGGGCGCGTCCGGGTCGTCGGCGTGGAGCCGGAAGGCGCGCCGACGCTGACGCGCGCGCTCGCAGCGGGCCGTCCCGTCGATGCGCCGGCCGACAGCATCGCGGCCGACTCGCTCGCGCCGCGCCGTGCCGGCGAGCTGATGCTGCCGATCGCGCAGCGATACGTCGACCGCGTCGTTCTGGTGAGCGACGACGCGATCCGCGCGGCGCAAGAACGGTTGTGGCGCGTGCTCACGCTCGTCGCCGAGCCCGGCGGCGCGGCCGCGTTCGCGGCGCTGCTCTCCGGCGCGTACGCCCCCGCGCCCGGCGAGCGCGTCTGCGTGCTGGTCAGCGGCGGCAACAGCGCCGCCGTGCGCTTCGGCGACTGACGCGCTCGGCGTCGCGGCGGCGTCAGATGAGCGCTTCGCGACCGATGTGCATCGCGCGCACGGCTTCTGCCGCGCGGTCGCTCGCCGCTTTGCGATAGGCATTCCGCGGATCGTCGTCGACCGCGGTGATCCGCATCGTCGCGTTCGCCTCGAACACGACGACGCGACCCGCGCGGTCGAGCGCGAAGTCGATCCCGCCGTAGTCGAGCGCGAGCACCGAGGCGATCTCTCGCAGCGCGCGCAGCGCGCTCGGCCCGAGCACGCGCGGCATGTCGCCGAGGAAGGCGCGCTCGTCTTCACGGTAGCCCTCGTCGTTCGCGTTCTGTGCCGTGAAGTAGTGGACTTTCCACTGTCCCGCGATCGCGAGGTGCAGCGGATAGAGCTCGCCGTCCACGATCATCACGCGGTACTTCCGCCAGGTGCCGTCGTCGCCGCGCGTCTCCGCGTACGCGATCGCGAACAGCTTACGTCCGGGCAGCGCGTCCGCGACCGCGGCGAGGCCGCTCGGATCCTGGACGAGCGTGAAATGCTCGCCGGTGTGGAACCCCGGACTCCGCAGCAGCAGCGGAAACGCGAAGCCGTGCGCTCGCAGCAGCTCCGCGCCGCCGGGCCCGCACAGCTCCTCGCGCGACAGCGCGGCGACGCGTGGCGCCACGACGCCTTCGATCACCGCCAAGCGCCGCGCGTTCTCGAGCCGGCCGGTCTCGCGGACGCGGCGCGGATCGTTCACGATGCTCGCGCCGCCGCGTGCGGCGACGCGCTCGACGATCCCGAGCGCCCGCGCGCTGCGGTCGGCCTCGCCGACGACGTTGAACACGACGCCGTGCGGCGGGAACGCGCGCATCTCGGGATCGGCTTCGACGACGATCGTCGCCGTCTCGAAGATCCGGTCGTCGAGCAGGTGCTGCACCGGGACGTTTCCGCCGGTCGCGGTCGTCACCAGCAGCACGCGGACCGGCGGCCCCGGCCCGCGGTACGGCGCGATCTCGAGCGAGCCGGCCGGAAAGGCCTTCCGCCACGCGAGCGCCGCGGCGGCGTGATCGCCCTCGCGCTCGAGCGCCGCCGCGAGCCCGCGGTTCGCCTCGCGCAGATCGGGATCGAGCCGCAGCGCGTCGCGGAAGGCGGCCGACGCGGCGGCGAGCTCGTCCGCGTCGAGCATCGCGTCGCCGAGCCGCGCCCGCGGCAGCGCCCGGTCGGGATGCCGCAGCGCAGCTTCGGCGAAGAGCGCGCGCGCCGCCGTCGTATCGCCCGTGCGCAGCAGCAGATCGGCGAGCGCCATCAGCGCGTCGTAGTGCGACGGGTCGCGCGCCAGCACGTCGAAGTACGCGCGCTTCGCATCGTCGTAGAGGCCGAGCGCTTCGCACGTCGCCGCGCGCTCGAGCCACACCGCGGTACTCGCGCCGGGCTCGCGTTCGAGCCGCCGCTCGAGCTCGTGCAGGCGCCGCGTCCGCGCGTGCCAGCGCGCCGCCCACGATCCCACCGTTCGCGATTCGCCCACCGTTCCGAGACGATACGCGAGCAGCCTCACGCGCGGCTGGGGACAGGAGTTCGGAACCGCCCGTACGGAGGAGCCCGACGTGCCCATCGAACGCATCGAACCAGGATCGCGGATGAGCCGCGTCGTCGTCCACGGCGACACGGTCTATGTCAGCGGCCACGTCCCGGACGACCCGAGCGCGGACGTCGCCGGCCAAACCCGTCAGGTGCTCGCGCGGCTCGAAGCCTCGCTCGCCCTCGCCGGCAGCGACAAGTCGCAACTCCTCGCCGCGACGGTCTACCTGCGCGACATCGCCCACTTCGAGCAGATGAACGCCGTCTGGGACGCTTGGGTCGACCGCGCGAACCCGCCGGCGCGCGCGTGCGTCGAAGCGCGCCTCGCGAAGCCGGAGTTCTTGGTCGAGATCGTCGCGGTCGCCGCGCGAGCGCGCGCTCAGACGTAGTCGGCGAGCGTCAGCGCGACGGTCCGGGTCGAGCCGTCCTTCGCGGCGAGGCCGAGCTGGATCGTCGTCCCCACGTTGCCGCGGAACGCGTCGCGGACCGCTGCAAGCCCGAGCGCCGCGGCGTCCTGGCCGTCGACGGTCGCGATCGCGTCGCCGCGCGCGAGGCCGGCTTGCGCCGCCGGCGTCCCCGGCCGCACGTCCGCGACGACGATCTTTCCGCCTTGCGTGATCAGGAAGGTCCCGGAGCGGTCGTACGTCTCGCGCTGCGCGAGCGTCGCGTTCGGCACGAACGTCACGGTGGAGCGCCGGTAGTCGAACGTCACCGCGAAGCGCTTGAGCGTTCCCGCGCCGATGTTCCCGGCGTAGAACGGGTCGGCGAACGCGCCCTTCGTCGAGGTGCTCAGGTCGGTGACGATGTCGGGGACCGTGAAGCCGGCGATCTGCAGCGTCGTGCGCCCGAGCCGCCCCATCGACGCGCCGCCGACGCCGAAACCGTTCGCGCCGGCCGCGGTCGCGTTCGCGGGGACGATCGAGGGATGCGAGGCGAGGAACGGCGAGAGCACGCTGAGCGAGATGCGGCTGCCGGTGTCGAGCACGCACTGGTTCGCGAACCCGTCGATCGTGCACGCGATCATCGGATGCTGTCCGTTGAACACGAACGGGATCGTCCGCCCGCCGCTCGGCGCCGGGAACGGCGCGGCGCGCGGGGTGCGCAGCACGACGCGGTTGTTGCCGTAGTCGAACGTCGTCACGAACCGCGAGAGCACCTCGAACCCGATCAGGCCGTCGACCGGCTTGCCGCTCGAGATCCCGAATCCGGCGTGGACCGGCGCGACCACGAAGACTTGCTTGCGGAGCGTCGCGTCGCCGACGCCGAGCGCGTCGACGGTCGCGAACTGAAACGCTTCGGACTCCGCGCCGACGCCGCTGCCGGCGCCTTTCCCCGCTGCGGCGAGCCCGATCTGCTTCGCGACGTCGGCGTCGACGATGTTCGAGCCGCCGGTGTCGAACAGGAAGCGGAACGGTCCTTTGCCGTCGATCGTGACGTTCAGCGCGACGTGGTTGTCGACCAGCTCGAACGGGATCGTCGTCGTCCCGCCGGGGAGCGACGCGTCGTTCACGTGCGCCACCGGGCGCCGCAGCGCCGCCACGGCGCCCGGATCGTTCACGTCGGCGCGCGTGCCGTGGAACGTCGTGACGTTGCCGTCGGTGTCGGTCGTCTGCGCGAACGCCACCCGCAGACCGCGCACGCTGCGGTAGTCCGCGAAGGTCGTCACCGACGTCGTCGTGCCGAGCACGGTCACCGTGCGCGCCGGGAGATGCGTCGCCGGATCGAACCAGATCTCGAACGGCAGGCTGCCGCGAGGCGTCACGGTCAGCACGTCGTACGCGCGCCCGTTCGCGGTGCGGCGTCCGCTCGAGCTCACCGCGGCGCCGCCGCGGTCCGGGAGCCACAGCGCGTACCGGTTCAGGTACGCCGCGTCGAGCGCGGAAGAGCGCCCTTGCGCGCTGCCGTCGTCCCACACGACGCCGCTTGCGTCCTCGTTCCACGCGCGCACGCCGTCGTAGCCTTGCGCGCCGCCGGCCGGACCGGCGTTCAGGAACTGCGCGAAGTTACCGGTGCGCACGTCCTGCCACGAGTCCGCCGTCCCGGCGAACCCGATCACCGTCGCCGTCCCGCGCAGCCGCAGCGTCCGGATCCCCGGCAACGCGCTCACCCCGAGCGCCGCCCGCGACGCGGCGAGGATCGCGCCCACCTCATCGCCGGCCGCCGCGGCGGGCGACGTCCCGGGCAGCATCGCCGCGACGCCGAATCCGGCCACGGCGAAAAGGCGCATCACGAGCGATCCGTTCATGCGCTCACCTACGCGCGAACCGGCGCGCCGGTTTCAGACGCTCGGGTAGACGCTGGTCTCGAAGGTGCCGGTCGGCTCGCTGAAGGGGATGATGCCGCTGGCGCGCTGGACCTGCGCGCCGAGCGAGGAGAGCGTCTCTTCCAAGCGCTCGTAGCCGCGGTCGATGTACTCCAGGCCGATGATCTCCGTCTCGCCGGCGGCGGCGAGGCCGGCCAGGACGAGGCCCGCGCCGGCGCGGATGTCGGGGGCTTCGACCGGGGCGCCGGAGAGGCGCGGGACGCCTTTGACCAGCGCGGTGTTGTTGTCCATCGCGACGCGCACGTCGGCGCCCATGCGCACCAGCTCGTTGACGCACGAGAAGCGCGCGTTGAAAATGGACTCCTCGACGACGCTCACCCCGGGCGCGGTGCACAGGAA
>DATHLL010000139.1:0-2885 GCA_035488195.1 Candidatus Elarobacter sp.
CGCGCGACGGCCGGGCTCCCGTGCACGTGCAGCTCGACGACGTCCTCGCCGGTCACCGTGCGCGGTCCGTCCATCGCGAGCGCGAGCCCGCGGTCGATCACCGCGCCGGTCGCGTCGACGATCGCGCCGTACGTCGCGACCCGGTCGCGCAGCGCGCCGCGCGCACGAAACACGCGGGCCGCGACCGCGCGCGCCTCCGGCCCGCTGCAGCGCACGATCGCGATCGCGCCCTTCCCGGGCGGCGTCGCGATCGCCGCGATCGTGTCGCTCGGGACGGGGCTATTCGCCTTTGGGATACACCACGAGACGGCGCTCGGGCTCGACGCCTTCCGACTCGGTGCGCACGAACGGCGAGTCGGCCAGCGCCAAGTGGACGATCTTTCGCTCCGACGGCAGCATCGGCTCGAGCTTGATCGGCTTGTTCTCGCGCACGACGCGCTCGAGCGTCGCGAGCGCGAGCGTCTTGAGGTCGTTGGCGCGGCGCGCGCGGTAGCCTTCGGCGTCGATCGTGTAGTAGCGGCGGTTGTTGCGCACGCCCGCGTTGATGATGTTGTTGTAGATCAGGTTGAGCGCTTCGAGCGTCTTCCCTTCGCGCCCGATCAGCGAAGCGAGCCGCGGACCGCGGACCTCGAAGTACTCGCCCTCGCTGCGCGCGATGTAGACGATCTCGACGTCGTCGAGGCCCATCTTCGCGAGGATCTCCTCGAGCAGCGCGCGCGCCGGCTTCGCGGCTTCCGGCTCGGGCGAGGGCGCGACGTCGGCCATCGGCGTGCGGTCGCGCGGCGGCCCCGACCGGCGCGGCGGCCGGCGATCGCCGCCGCCGCTTCCGCCGCCGCTCGGCGCCGGACCGCGCTTCTCGAGCGAACGTCCGGCACGGCGCCGCTGACCGTGGGCGCGTCGGCGCCCGCCTTCGAATTCTTCCATCTGGTCTAGCTAGTCCTCAGCGTAAGTGGGCGGCTCGGCCGCAGGCCGAACGCGAAGGATTCGCGCAGCGAATCCACTCATCGGCGCGCCCGTTTCTTCGGGCGGTAGGCGCGCTTCCCGTTCGAGGCCGCGGTTCCGTTCTTCGCCGGCTTCGCGCCGGGCTGCGCGACCCGGTCGGCGTCCCCGCCCGAGCGCTGCTGCGCCGCGATCGCTGCGGCGGCCGCGGCCGTCTCCTTCGCCTTCGGCCCGACCAGCCCGTAGCGGCGGAACATGTAGTACTGCTGCGCGACGGTGAAGACGTTGCTCGCCAGCCAGTAGATGTACAGCGCCGACGCCCAGCGGTACTGGAAGCCGAAGTACGCGATCATCGCCGGCGAGAGGATCGCCATCATCTTCTGCGTCTGCGCCTGCTGCGGGTCGGTCGACGGCGGGCTGCCGTAGCGCACCGTGAAGTACATCGAGACCACGTACAGCACGAGCAGGAAGAGGTCGGGCGCGGCCAGGCTGGTCGCGAAGATCGGCGTCCCGAAGATCTTCAGCCCTTGCGCTGCGACCGAGGCGCCGGAGCCGATCCACAGCCAGTGCTCGGCGCCGAACTCCTTGATCTGGCTCTGGATCGCCCAGAACAGCCCGATCAGGACCGGGAACTGCACCAGCAGCGGGACGCACCCGGCGAGCGGGTTGACCTTGTGCTCCTTGTACAGCGCCATCATCTTCTGGTTGAGGACCTGCGGGTCGCCCTTGTAGATGGCTTGGAGCTGCTTGACCGCCGGCGCGAGCTTCTGCATCCCCGCCATCGAGCGGAACTGCACCGCCGAGAGCGGCCAGAGGATGATGCGCAGCACGAGCGCGAGCACGATCATGTCCCAGCCGTAGGACGGGATGACGTGGTGCAGGCCGGTCAGGACTTGCGCGAGCACGCGGACCAGCGGGTCCAGGAAGTTCGCGGCGAGGAGCGGGGTCACGGGCGTCAGGTGGCCTTTCGGTGGGGGACCGGGTCATAGCCGCCCGGGTGCCAGGGTCCGCAGCGGACCAGCCGGCGCACGGCCAGGGTACCGCCGCGCAAGATACCGTGTTTCTCGATCGCCTCCGCCGCATACTCCGAGCAGGTCGGCGCGAAGCGGCAGGCCGGCGGGAGGACCGGAGAGACGAACCGCTTGTAGCCGCGAAGCGCCGCCAGCGCGAGGGCTCGAACGGTCACGCCGGCGGCCCGAAGACCCGCGCCAGCTCGGCGGCCAGCACGGGCGAGCGTTGGTCCCCGGCGCCGGGCCGGGCGATCACGACGACGTCGCGCCAGGGCGGCGCGCCGAACGGGTAGCGTTCGAGGATGGCTTTGATCCGGCGGCGGACGCGGTTGCGGACGACCGCGCCTCCGATCGAGCTGCTGACGGTGATCCCGACCCGCGTCCCGCGCCGGCCGTCGGCGACGAAGCAGGTCAGATAGGCACCGGCGTAGCGCTTCCCCCGCCGCGTCACGCGAGCGAAATCGCCGCGCCGCTTGAGTGAGGCGAACGCCCGCATTCCGGCCCTAAACGGTGAGGCGGTGGCGGCCCTTCTTGCGGCGCGCGGCGAGGACGCGGCGGCCGTTCTTCGTGGACATGCGTTCGAGGAAGCCGTGGACGCGCTTGCGGCGCCGGTTGTGCGGCTGATAGGTCCGCTTCACGAGGGAGTTCTCCTGGACGGGTGGATCGCCGGACCGTCGCCCGGCGGTGCGACAAGACAGTATACGGGTCCGCCGGGGGGAGCGTCAAGGCAAAATGGGCCAGCTGCGAAACGTTCCTCGCTTGTCCACAGCTGAGGAGAAGCCTGTGGACGGCGTCCGGCCGGAACGCGCCGCCGAGCCACGTACGGCGCGGGTTTCAGCGCCAATCCGTGCTTGTGGGAAAGCCGTGGAAACGCGCGATCCGCCTCGTCGGTACGGAGGCGAACCGACTGTGGATAAGTGGACAACTAGGGGGAAA
>DATHLL010000140.1:0-3347 GCA_035488195.1 Candidatus Elarobacter sp.
TGGACTTGGCACGCGCGCATGTGCGGCGCCTCTTTCATGGGGGGGATGGCACGCAATGGGACTTCCGTAACCGGTCCGGGAACGGCGTCGTCATCGAGCTTGTACCGTAAGCCCTCGGGGAACGGCGTCCCGAATCTGATCGACGACGATCTCTGCTCGGTGGCACGGATGGGCGATGCCGAAACTGACGCCGCCCGTCTCGTACCGGACCTCGCCGCGATGGACCGCGCCCGAGGCGCGCGCCGCGCTGACGGCGTTCGCGTCGTCCGGTCTCTCGCAGAGCGCGTTCTGCCGTCGCGAGGGCCTCGATCCGCAGCGACTTCGCGCGTGGCAGCGTAAGCTCGGCTCCTCGCGCGAGCCCGCGACGTTCGTCGAGATCGCGCCGCGCCTCGCCGAGCGCGTCGAGGTCGTGCTGCCCTCGGGCGTGGTGGTGCGGGTCTCCGAATCGGTCGACGCCGCGGCGCTGCGCCGGATCGTGGACGCGCTCGAGTCGCGCGCGCCGTGCTGAGCCTCCCGCCGAGCGTCCGGCTCCTGGTCGCGACGCAGCCCGTGGACGGGCGCAAAGGGATCGACAGCCTGATGGTGATCGTGCGCGACGTCTTCGGCCACGACCCGCTCACCGGTCACCTCTTCGTCTTCTTCTCGAAGCGCTGCGACCGCGTGCGGATCGTCTACTGGGATCGCAACGGCTTCGCGATGTGGATGAAGCGCCTGGAGCGCGGTCGATTTCGACCTTCGTTCTCGAAGGACGGGCGCATGTCGGTGAGCGCGATCGAGGCAGCGGAGCTCGGGCTCATCATCGAGGGGCTCGACTTGCGTGGCGCGCGCCGCCGTCCGCGCTGGGAACCGGCGGCGAGCGGGACGAGGGATGCGCTCACGCGCGCGAGCGGTTGATTGAATCCATCCGCGCGTCGTCCGTCAGACGTCGCGAGACGATGCGCACGCCGTCGATCACGTCGCCGCTCGCGCCGGACCTCGAGAAGGTGCGCGCGTGGCTCGAGGCGAAGATCGCCGCGCGCGTCTTCGTCGAGATCGTCGTGGCGATCCTCGCGCTCATCGCGCGCATGCGCGACGTCAACACGGAGCTCCTGGCGAAGCTCGCCCACGCGAAGAGGAAGCGGCCGCGCTCGGAGACGCTCGAGCGCCTCGAACGCCAGCTCGCGTTGCCGCTCATCGGCGCGCCGCTCGTCCGCAAGAAGCGCGGCGCGAAGTCCGACGATCGGACGAATCATCCCGGCCGCGCCGCGCTGCCCGCGCACCTCGAGCGCGTCCCGTTCAAGAACAGGGTGCCGGAGAAGGAGCGCGTCTGCCCCAAGTGCGGCGCACAGATGAAGACGGTGGGCTTCTCCGCGTGCTGCGAGCGGCTCGACGTCATCCCGGCGAAGATCGTCGTCGTCGTGCGCGAGGACGAGACCCTCGCGTGCCCGAACGACGACACGATCGTGCGCGCGGCGCCGCCGCCCGCGATCGTCGAGAAGGGAAAGCTCGGCGACACGCTCCTCGTCGAGGCGCTCTCGGACAAGTACATCGAGCACACGCCCATCGAGCGGCAGTGCACGCGCTTGGCCCGCGCCGGCGTCGCGATCGCGCCGCAGACGCTCGGGCACGGCGTCGCCTGCGCGATCGATCTGCTCGAGCCGATCGCCAAGGCGATCGAGGCGCAGACGCGCGCGCCGGGGCTGCTCGGCACCGACGCGACGCAGATCCCGATCCTCGATCCCGAGGCGCCCGCCGGCATCCGCGCCGGCACGATGTGGTGCTGGACGAACGCGCGCTGGGTCACCTTCTTCTACTCGCCGCGCGGCGACTCCGAGAGCGTCAAGCGCTTCCTCGGCGAGGACCTCGCGCGCGCCGTGCAGTGCGACGGCACCAGCGTCACGACGTTCCTCGAGCGCGCGGGCGGGACGCGGCCGGGCTGCTGGAGTCACGGGAGGCGCGCGCTCGTCGAGGCGGCGCGCACGGGCGATCGCGTCGCGCTCGAGGGGCTGAAGATCATCGCGCGCATCTTCGCCGTGGAGCGCGCCGCCGCCGTCGCCGGCGACACCGCGGACGCGAGGCGCGCGCGAAGGCAAGAGCACACGCGCCCGATCCTCGACGCGCTCCGCGCGTGGCTCGACGACACGCGCGCCATCACGCCGCCCAAGACACCGCTCGGCCGCGGGCTCGGGTACCTGCATCGGCAGTGGAAGCGGCTCGTCCTCTTCGTCGACGACGGTGCCGTCGAGGCGACCAACAATCGACGTGAGCGCGAGTTGCGTCGGCTGGTCCTCGGGAGAAAGAACTGGCTCTTCACGTGGCTCGACGTTGGCGGCGAGCGCACCGCGCGCATCTTGTCGATCATCGCCAGCGCGATCGCGCACGACCTCAACCCGCGCGCGTATCTGCACGTCGTCGCGAACCTCGTGGTCAACGGATGGCCGCAGAGTCGGCTCCGTGAGCTCTTGCCCGATCGCGTCCTCGCGCTACGGCCCGAGCTCTTCGTCGGTGATCGCGACGCGCTCGCGCCGACGGAGCCGTCAGCCCGCGCCGTCCTCGCCCCCTGACGAGGAGTGGCTCGCGGCGGGCAGCGCCTTCGGCGGCGCGTCCGGCGCCTCGCTCACGTCGTCGTCGATGGCCTCGCGGATCACGCGCTCGGTCAGCTCGCGAAGGTGCGCGTCGAGCTCCTCGGCGAGCGCGCAGAACTCGGGCCACAGCGTCTTGTCGTGGAACGTCTTGGGCGCGCGAACCTGGATCGTGCTCGTGCGGCGACCGGCTTCGCGGAACGGCTTGAGCCCGTAGCGACGGCAGAGCGCGACGAAGAGCTTGCGCTTCCAGGGATCAGGCAATCGATAGAGCAGCTCGACGTCCGTCTCGCGACCGCGAAGCTCCGCGATGCGCTCGCGGATTCGCTCGGCCGCGAGCCGCGCCGCCTCGCGCTCGCCGGCGAACTTCGTCCCGGCGTGGAGCGCCTCGATCTTGCGGAGCTTCTCGAGCAGCGTCCCTTCGATCGGCAACATCGCCGCGCAGCCAAGCACGCCGGCGGCGCGGCGTCAGCCCTCAGCCCTGGTGCAAGCCTGATCGGAACGCCGATCGCGGACGGCTTACGAAGCACATCGGCGCGAAGCTCGACGAGCTCGCGACCGGCGAGTTCCTCGACCGCGCCGACAACGTCCTCTGCTTCGGCCTCCCCGGCCGCGGAAAAACGCACGCCGCCGCGGCGCTCGGCCACGCGCTCGTCGCGCGCGGCCACGCCGTGGTGCTCGCGTCGAGCGACCTGCCCGAGGTCGTGCGCCTCGCCGATCGCGTCGTCGTGCTGCGCGACGGCCGCGTCGCCGGCGAGCTCGCCGGCGAGGCGATCTCGCAGCTCA
>DATHLL010000141.1:0-4099 GCA_035488195.1 Candidatus Elarobacter sp.
CGTCGTGCACCTCGACCAGGACGTCGAGGTTGTAGCGCCGCGCCTCTTCGAGCATCGCGGCCAGCTGCGCTTCGTCAAGTCCCGCGACGATCGCCAGAATCGCGTCGGCTCCATACGCTGCCGACTGCACGACCTCGTAGCGCGAGCGCAGGAAGTCTTTGCGCAGAATCGGGAGCTTCGCGGCCGAGCGCGCGCGATCGAGGTACCCGATGTCGCCGAGGAAGTGATCGGCTTCGGTCAGCACGCTGACGGCGTCGGCGCCGGCGGCCTGGTACTCGCGCGCGATCTCCGCCGGATCGAGATGCGGGACGATGAGCCCGACCGACGGCGAGGCGCGCTTGATCTCGGCGACGATCGCCGGACCGCGTGCGCCCGCCAGCGCGGCGCGGAACGCGCGCCGCTCGCCGAGACGGCTCTCCGCACGCTCGCGCAGGAGCGCCACCGGCTCGCGCGCTTCGTCGGCGGCCCGCACCTCCGCTTTGGCGGCGTAGAGCTTCTCGAGCATATCGGTCATGCGGTCGTCACCTCGAACTCCGAACGGTCGGATTCGTGCTGTCCTCGCAGGGCGTTCAGCGCGGCCATCGCGCGGCCGGTCTCGACGGACGTTCGGGCGCGGGCCATCCCGTCGTGCACGTCGACCGCCTCGCCCGCGACGACGAGCGCGAGCGCGGCGTTGAGCATCACCAGATCGGCGCGCGGACTCCGCTCGCCGCCCAGGATCGCGAGCACCGCCGCGGCGTTGTCCGCCGCGCCGCCGCCGCGGATCTCCGCACGCGATGCGCGCACGCCGTACTCGGCGGGGTCGAGCGTCCAGCGGCGCACGCCGCCGCCGTCGAACTGCGCGACGTCGGTCGGCGCCTCGCCGGAGATCTCGTCGAGCCCGTCCTCGCCGTGGATCACCGCGCCCGCCTCGGCGCCCAGCGCGCGCAGCGCGTCGGCGACCAGCGTGACGTGCTCGGGGCGGGCGACGCCGACGACCTGGCGGTTCGCGCCGGCGGGATTCGTCAGCGGGCCCAGCACGTTGAAGACGGTGCGCACGCCGAGCTCGCGGCGGATCGGTGCGACCGCGCGCATCGCCGGATGGTGGCGCTGCGCGAAGAGGAACGCGATGCCGTGCGCGCGCAGCACGTCCGCCGACGCGTCGGGGGAGCGGTCGATCGCGACGCCGAGCGCCTCCAGGACGTCGGCGCTGCCGCACGCGCTGGACGCCGCGCGGTTGCCGTGCTTTGCGACGGGGACCCCGCAGCCCGCGACGACGAACGCCGCCATCGTCGAGATGTTGATCGTGTGCGCGTTGTCGCCGCCGGTCCCGACGACGTCGAGGACGAGCGGCAGACCGTGCTCGACGTGGATGCTGCGCTCGCGCATCGCGCGCGCCGCGCCGACGACCTCGTCGACGGTCTCGCCCTTCGCCGCGAGCGCGGCGAGCAGCGCCGCCGCGCGGACCGGCGAGAGCGTCTCGTCCATGATCGCGCCGATCGTGCTCGCCATCTCATCCGAAGACAGGTGGTGCCCCGCTAACACGCCGCGCAGCAGTGCGGGATACCCGTCGGCGCTCATCCTTCGCCCCGCGCCTCTCGAACCACGCGCATTCCGCGCACGACGTTCTCGGCCAGCGCGCGGCCTTCGGGCGTCAGCACCGACTCCGGGTGGAACTGCACGCCGGCGATCGGGAGCTCGCGGTGCTCGACGCCTTGGATCACCGAGTCCTCGCTGACCGCGTTGGCACGCAGCTCGGCCGGGAACCCGTCATGATCGACGACCAGCGAGTGATAGCGCGTCGCGGTGAACGGCGAAGGGAGCCCGGCGAACGCGCCGCGCCCGTCGTGCGTGACCTGCGAGGTCTTCCCGTGCATCTGCCGCGGCGCGTGCACGACGCGCCCGCCGAACGCCTCGCCGATCGCCTGCAATCCGAGACACACGCCGAACAGCGGCCGCCGCTCGCGCGCCGCCTCGCGCACGATCGCCGGCGTCCGCCCCGCGTCCGCCGGCCGGCCCGGCCCGGGCCCGACGATCACGCCGTCGTACCGCCCCGTGACGCCGTCCTCCAAACGAGGATCGTCGTTCCGCAGCACGTCCACTTCGACGCCCTCGACCCCGCCGAACAGATGCGCGAGATTCCACGTGAACGAGTCGTAGTTGTCGACGAGCAGCAACCGCATCACGGCGCGATCCCCAACACGGCGCGGACGATCCCGGTCTTCGCGAAAACCTCGGCGTACTCGCTGCGCGGGTCGCTGTCGGCGACGATCCCCGCCGAGGCCTGCCAATAGGCGCGCCCGTTCGCGACGGCGACGGAGCGCAGGATGATGCACGAGTCGAGATCGCCGTCGAAGTCGATGCGCGCGACGCTGCCGGCGTAGAACCCGCGCGCCACCGGCTCCAGTCCGTCGATGAGCTGCATCGCGCGGATCTTCGGCGTCCCGGTGACGGTGCCGGCGGGGAACGACGCCGCGAACAGATCGAGCGCGTCCTTGTCCGGGCGCAGCTCGCCGACGACGTTCGAGACGATGTGCATCACGTGCGAGTACCGCTCGATCACCATCAGCTCGTCGACGCGAACGCTCCCCGTCGCACAGACCGCGCCGAGATCGTTGCGCGCGAGATCGACCAGCATCACGTGCTCGGCGCGCTCTTTCTCGTCGGCGAGCAGCTCGTCGGCGACGCGCGCGTCTTCATCAGGGTCGGCGTTGCGCGGGCGCGTCCCGGCGAGCGGCCGGATCCGCGCGGTGCGGCCGTCGAGCCGCACCAGGAACTCCGGCGAGGCGCCGAAGACCGCGCGCCCGTCGTGCTCGACGAAGAACATGTACGGCGAGGGGTTCCGCGCGCGAATCTGCCGGTAGAAATCGAACGCCGTCCCCGCGAGCGGGCACGAGAACCGGATCCCGACCTGGAGCTGGTAGGCGTCGCCGTCGTAGATGAAGCGCTTCGCGCGCGCGACCGCGTCGAGATACGCCGCTTCGTCCATCGACGCGGTGACCGGCCCGTCGGCGCGGACCGCACCCGGGACCGTCGGCCGCTGATCGAGCAGCCGCGCAACGTACCCGTCGAGCCGGGCGTCGACCGCCGCGCGCTCGTCGTCGCCGCGCGCGAACCCGATCAGCGTGACCCGATGCGTGAAGTGGTCGAAGACGAGCCAGGTACCGGGGATGACGACGAGCGCGTCGCCGAACCGCACGTCGGCCGGCGGCGCCTGATCGCGCGCCCCCGCGAGCACGGGCTCCAGCGCACGCGCCGCGTCGTAGGTGAAGACGCACACCGCGCCGCCGGGGAACGGCAGATCGCTGCGGTCGAGCGTGTAGCGCGCCGTCGCGGCGCGGATCCGCTCGAGCATCCGCGGATCGCGGTCGATGCCGAACGCCTCCAGGTAGTCGAGCCCGACGAACGAGAACCGGCTGATCCGCTCCGTCCCCTCGACCGACTCCAGCAGACACGAACGCCCCGGCTGGGCCAGGGCGAGGTATGCGGAGATCGGCGTGATGCTGTCCGCGACGAACGATCGCGTGATGGAGGTCAGACTCAGCGGCTCGTCCGCTGCGGCGACTAGCATGGAGGAGTAGCCCCTACTGTAGCGAGATTCCCGGCCGCTGACTAGGGGGCGCTCCCCCGCCCGCGGCCGGGCATCGTGTGCTACGAAGCTACCGAACCAGCTCCAGGATGGAGAGCTCCGCTGCGTCGCCCGGGCGGACGCGGGACTTGGTGATCCGCGTGTAGCCGCCGGTCTTGTCCTTGAGCGCGGGCGCGATCTGATCGAAGAGCTTCTTCGCGACGGCTTCCTCGGTCAGGTACGACGCGACCAGGCGCCGCGAGTGCAGGTCGCCGCGGCGCGCCTGCGTGATGAGGCGCTCGACGACCTTGGTGATCTCCTTCGCCTTGGTCGAGGTGGTCTCGATCTTCTCGTGCTTGAAGAACGACGTCGCGAGGTTGCGGAGCAGCGCCTTGCGATGACCGTCCGTGCGCGAGAGGCGCTTGTTGGCGACTTGGTGCGGCATGATCTCCTCTAAGACTGGCGGAGCGAGAGTCCCCGCTCCTCCAGCACTTGCTTGATCTCGTCGAGCGACTTCTTGCCGAAGTTGCGCATCTTGATGATCTCGTCTTC
>DATHLL010000142.1:0-12082 GCA_035488195.1 Candidatus Elarobacter sp.
TCGCTCAGCGGCGGCGTCCCGCGCACCCGTGAGCAGAACCGCGAGGCGCGAGCTCACGCCGCGGCGCGCGCGCTCGCCGCGCCGGCGCTGCTGACCTACGCGGCGCTGACCGATCCCGATCCGCTGCGCGTCGCAACGAGCGCGACGCTGACGCTCGTCATCTCGAACGGCACCAGGCAAATCGTCACCGTCGAGAGCATCACCGTCACGCTTCCGGTCGGCACGACGGCGAAGACGCTGACCTCGAGCCCGAACGGTATCGCGACGCCGCCGACGCCCGGCTGGGACGTCGTGCAGAACGGCGGCAGCTTCACGCTCACGCCGCAGACCCCCGGCGCAGCGAAGGTCGGAGCCCCCGGGCTGGTGTTCGTGTTCGCGAACGTCGCCGTCAACGACCAGCCGGGGACGTGCACGGTGACGATCGTCGAGAGCGCCTCGTCGCCCTCGCAGCCGAAGCGCGCTCGCGACGCCTCGTTCGCGCTCTCGAAGTTCCCGGTCTCGTTCGACGTCAGCGCGCTGACGCTGACGCCGACGCAGATCGACCCGGGCGGCTCAGTCGCGCTGACGTGGTACGGTTCGCCGGCGACCTACACGCTCTCGTACAATCCGAGCGGCGCCTTTCCGGTCGTCGTCGGGGTCGGGAATACCGGCCCGTACGTCGCGACGAACCTCACCAAGGCGCCGAGCATCACCTTCACGCTGCAGGCGATGTTGACCGTCCCAGGTCAGGACCAGCCGCTCGTGATCCAGCGGCAAGCGACGGTCGACGTCAGCGTCGCGGCGCCGGTCATCACCGCGTTCACCGGGACGCTGAGCGGCGGCGGCACCTCGCCGGCGCAGCTCACGCTCACGTGGTCGGTGGAGGGGACCGGTCTGCACTGCCTGATCTCCGGCTCGCCGTACGAGATCGCGCCCTCCGGCTCGACGACCGTTCCGTCGGCGACGATCCCGCAGAGCGACTCGTACACGCTCACCGCCACCAACGTGTCGGGCTCGGACTCCGCGGCGCTGAGCGTGCGATGGGCCGCGAGCACGAAGACCATCCCGCTGCCGGACGCGCCGCGGAACATCGCGCTCTCGAACGACGGCAGCCGCGCGTACGTGTGCGGCGTCGCGTCGTTGACGGCGCTCGACATGGCGACGCTTGCGCCGGTCGCAACGCCGGCGAGGTATCCGTCGGAGCTGGCGTTCGTGAACGTCTCGCCGGACGGAACCCTCCTGTACCTCACGAGCCGGCGCGGCAAGACGGTGACCGTGCTCGACGCGGCGACCCTCGCCCCCGACGGTGCGCCGATCGCGATCAGCGTCCAGCCGGAGGCCTTCGGGGTCGTCGCGCCGCGCGCGGCGCTCTCACCGGACGGATCGCGGCTGTTCATCCCGAGCGGCTTCTCGGCGAGCGTCCTCGCGGCCGTCGACACGGGGACGCGCAGCGAGACCGCCGCGCCGTACGTCGAGTTCCCGCTGTGGGCGGCGCTCACTCCGGACGGCGCGCGCGTCTACGTGACGAGCGCGTACGGGACGGTGTGGGTCCTCGACGCGACGACGCTGCACACCGTGGGCGAACCGATTTCGCTGGACCGGATCGCGCTGGCGATCGTCGCCGGGCCCGACGGAACGCGCGTCTACGCGCTGGCGGCAAACGTCGACCAGGTCGACATCACCGCCATCGACACGGCGACGTGGGCGCCCGCCGGTCCGCCAGTCGCGGTCCCGCAGGGCGACTCCTTTCCGGATGCGCTCGCAGTGACGCCGAACGGCTCGCAGATCGTCTTCGGCGGGGACGGCTTCGTCTCGTTCCTGCAAGCGAACCCGCTGCGGCTCGTCTCGACGGTCGCGCTCGGCGCGCGCACGACCGACGTCCAAGTCTCGCGCGACGGCAAGACGGTGCTGATCGCGTCGACGCCCGACGGCGTGGGCGGTTCCGTGCTCGCGTACGCCCCGATGTACGTCGACGGCGGCGTCCCGGCCGCGTTCACGCTGTACGGAGGGATGTGAGGGCCGTTCTATGCGCCGCCGTACGTCGAAGGCGGCGTCCCCTCGGAGCTCACCCTCTACGCGACGCCGCCGTCGTGACGCCGAACCGGAGGAACGTGCCATGTCTTCCCCGCTGCTGACCTACGCGATCTTGCCGACGCCGAATCCGCTCGCGGTCTCGGGCGGTGCGACGCTCGCGCTCGCGATCTCGAACGGCGGGCGGCAGATCGTGACCGTCACGAGCATCACGATGACGATCCCGGTCGGCACGAACGCGAAGGACCTCACCTCGGCGACGGCGATCTCGACGACGCCGCCCGCGGGCTGGACGATCGCGCAGAGCGGCGGCGCGTTCACGCTCACGCCCACGACCTCCGAGGCGGCGAAGATCGGGAAGAACGGTCTGGTCTTCACCTTCGCGTCGATCGCGGTCAACGATCAGCCGGGGACGGCGAGCATCGCGATCGTCGAGACGGCGTCGTCCCCGTCGGATCCGAGCGACGAGCGTTCCACCGCGATCGCGGTGCCGAAGTTCCCGGCCTCGTTCACGCTGAGCGAGCTGACCGGTCCGGTCGCGCCGGTGCAGCAAGGCGGTTCGGCGCAGCTCATGTGGACCGGCTCGCAGGCGACGTACACGATCACCTACGATCCGAACGGCAACGGCGCGCAGACGTATCCCGTCGGTCCGGTCGGACCGTACACCGCGAGCGGTCTCACCTCGCCGATCGTGGTCTTCACGCTGGTCGCGGAGGTGACGGTCGCCGGGCAAGACCGGCCGCTCGTCGCGCAGCGGCAGTTCGTGGTGACCGTCACGACGGTCACGATCGACTTCACGGCGCTGCCGCCGAGCGTCGGGCCGAACGGCGTCGCGAAGCTGACCTGGACGACGACCGGCGCGAGCAAGGTCACCGTCAGCCCGCACGTCGGCACCGGACTGAGCGGCTCGGCGTACGTCATCGTTCCGGCGACGCAGACGTTCACGCTGGTCGCGACCCAGATCGGCAACGGGCAAGTCGTCGAGCAGCAGCAGACCGTCACCGTCGACCCGACGATCGTCCCGACGTCGACCGTGACGTTCGTCGGCGCTCCCGGGTACCCGGGAGCGCCGGGGCTGGCCGGAGCGCCCGGGCGATCCGGCGGCAACGGCGGGCCTGGCGGCCCCGGCGGACCGGCTCAGGGCGGCAGCGTCGACCTCGGTCCGCTCGACCCGAGCGCGACGCCGTCGAGCGTCGTGCAGGTCGTCTTCGCCGGTGGGGTCGGAGGGCGTGGCGGGGACGGCGGCCCGAGCGGTGGCGGCGGCGGGGCCGGCGGCAGCGGCGGACCGGGCGGTCCCGGCGGCGACGCGGGCCGGCTCACGCTGCGGATGGGTGCCGTATCGGGGCCCCAGCAGATCATCGTCGCCACCGCGCCGGCGAAAGGCGGAGCCGGCGGCAACGGCGCCGACGGCTCACCGGACGGGACGCCGGGAAATCCCGGTAAGGCCGGGACGGTCAAGATCGTGGAGGCGACGGCGCCGTGAACGCTCCCGGCGGGAGGACGCTGCTGACGTACGCGCTGCTGCCGCAGCCGGATCCGCCGCAGGCGGGCTCCGGCGTGACGCTTACGCTCGTCGTGTCGAACGGCGGCCGCGAGGCGGTGACGTGCACGAGCATCACCGTGACGATCCCGGTCGGGACGAACGCGAAGGATCTGGTCGCCGATCCGAGCGGGGTGGTCACCGAACCGCCGTCCGGCTGGAGCTGCGCGCAAAACGGAAACCAGCTCGTCCTCACGCCGCAGACCTCGGGCTCCGCCGAGATCGCCGGCGGCGGGCTCGCGTTCGTCTTCTCGGGGCTCGCGCTGAACGCGGAGCCGGGGACCGGCGCGATCGCGATCGGCGAGCTCGCGTCTTCGCCGTCGCACACCGAGGCGGAACGCGACACGGCGCTCGACGTGACGAAGTTCCCGGCGGCGTTCGCGGTGAGCGCGTTGACCGCGACGCCGACGGAGGTTTCGTCCGGCGGTTCCGTGACGCTGATGTGGAGCGGGTCCCCCGCGACGTACACGCTCTGGTACGATCCGAACGGCGAGGGACAGCGCTCGGTCGCCGTTCAGAAGACCGGTCCGTACGCGGTCTCGGGTCTCACGAACGCCGCCGGCGTGACGTTCACGCTGACCGCGACCGTGACGGTTCCGGGTCAGGACACGCCGCTCACGGCGGTCCGCCAGGTGACGGTCTCGGTGAGCCTCGCGCCGCCGGCGATCGCAGCATTCACCGGAACGCTGCGCAACGCGGGCACGCGGCGCCCGGTGCTGACGCTGCGATGGGCCGTCACCGGCGTCGACTACTGCTTCCTCGAGATCAACGGCGCGCAGCAGGCGCTGCCCGCGGCGAGCTCGATGACCATCGTGCCGACGCCGGCGACGCCGCTCGCCGCGGCGTACACGCTGCGCGCGGCGAACGCGGCCGGCACGGTGTCGTCGACGCTCAGCGTGCGATGGGCGCCCGGGCCGGCGCCGATCGTCTGGTCGAACAGCGTGCCGGGTGAGAACGGTCCGGTGAGCGAGCCGTTCGGCAACGTGCAATGCGTCGTTGCATCGCCGGACGGCCGCAATGCGTACGTGAGCTGCCGCAGCGGCGTCTTCAAGATCGACCTCGTGGCGCTGCGCAGCGTGCAGATGGTGCCGCTCCCGAACGGCGCCGGAGCGCAGCTCGCGGTCTCGCCCGACGGCGGCACGCTGTACGTGCTCGACGGGTTCACGTCGGACCGGCCCGTCTGGGGTTCGCCGAGCGGTGCGCTCTCGACGATCGACACGCGAACGTTCGCGATGGGGCGAAGTCCGATCTACCTGCAGTTCGGCGAGCTTCCGTACACCGGCATCGCGCTGACGCCGGACGGCTCGCGGCTGTTCATTGCGGGCAACGCGTACCACAAGGTTCCGGCGTACGACCTGCCGTCCGGAAACAACGAATCGGACCTCGCGATCTCCGAGGACGGTGCGAGCTCGCTCGCCGTCTCGCCCGACGGGCGTTTCCTGCTCGCCTGGACGACGGGCCACACGACGATCGAGGTGCTGGATCCGGGATGGCCCGCACCGCCCGAGCCGGCGATCGCGGTCGCGGGCGGCGTTCTCGCCGTCGCGTTCTCTCCCGACGCGACGATCGCGTACGTGCTCGTCGCGGGCGAAGCGGGCTCGAGCGCTGCGATCGCCGCGTTCGATCTGACGACGCGCGCGCCGCTGGGACCGCCGGTCGCGACGGGGAACGCCGCGTCGTCGCTCGCCGTCTCGTTCGACGGCTCGCGCATCCTCGCGGGCGGCCCGGGTACGGTCTCGCTGCTCACCGCCGGCCCGCTCGCGCTCGCCGCGACGTACGGGACGCCGGTCGTCCCCGACGCTCCCGCCACCGGCGGCGTCGCGATCACGCCGGACGGCGTGGTCATCGTCGCGGGAGCCTTTCCGACGCCGGACGCGGTCTCACTGCTGCTCCCGGCTGCCATCACCGGCGGATCACCGCCGGCACACGGAGGCGGATCATGAACGACGTGCACGTGCGGCGGCAGATCTTCGAGCTGCGCGTCGCGGACGAGACGCTGCTGACGTACGGCGTGCTGCCGGTGCCGAACCCGCTGCTCGCCTCCGGCGGCGCGAGCCTCACGCTGGTGATCTCGAACGGCGGCTCGCAGATCGTCACGGTCGTGAGCATCACGATCACGCTCCCGGTCGGGACGAACGCGAAGAACCTCACGGCGAGCGCCGTCGGGATCACGACGCAGCCGCCGGCCGGGTGGGACGTCGCGCAGAGCGGCGGAGCGTTCACGCTGACGCCGCAGAACGACGAAGCGGCGAAGGTTGGGGCGCGCGGGCTCGCGTTCGTGTTCGCGTCGGTCGCGGTGAACGCCGAGCCCGGTACGTGCGCGCTCGCGGTCGCCGAGGACGCGTCCTCGCCGGCGAAGCCGAGACAGAGCCGCAGCACCTCGATCGCGCTGGCGAAGTTTCCGCCGCAGTTCGCGCTCAGCGCGCTGACGCTGACGCCGGCGTCGGTCGCGCCGGGCGGTTCGGTCTCGCTGATGTGGACCGGTTCGCCGGCAACGTACGTGCTGAGCTACGATCCCGACGGCAACGGAACTCGCTCGGTTGCGGTCGGCGCGAGCGGGCCGTTCGACGCGCAGCGGCTCACCGCGCCGATCGTCGTGTTCACGCTGACCGTCACGGTGACCGTCCCCGGTCAGGACCAGCCGCTGGTGACGCAGCGGCAAGCGGTCGCGACGGTCGCGACGGGGACGCTCACGTTCACGGCGCTGCCGAGCTCCGTCGGCGTGAACGGCGTCGCGAAGCTCGCGTGGCGCGCGACGGGCGCGACGTCGTGCACGCTCGATCCCGGCGACGAGAACATCCCGCTGAGCGGCTACGCGTACGTCATCGTTCCGAGGACGACGCTGTTCACGGTCGTCGCAACCGAGGCGGGGACCGGGCGGCGCATCGCGCAGCAGCAGACGGTCACCGTCGATCCGGCGATCGTTCCGACCGCGACGTTCACCTTCGTTGCGGCCGACGGGCTCGACGGCCGGGACGGCGGCGACTCGATGAACGGGACCGACGGCGGTAACGGAACGAACGCGGCGAACGCCGGCCTCGACCTCGGACCGCTCGATCTGCGCTCGCGGCCCGGCCAGGTGTTCCGGATCGTCAGCGGCGGCGGCAACGGCGGCCGAGGCGGCAACGGCGGGGACGCTTCGCAGCGCCCGGTTCCCGCCGGGAACGGCGGCAACGGCGGCGACGGCGGTCACGGTGCGACGATCGCGCTGCGGTTCCACGCGAGCGGCGTGCCGCAGCAGATCATCGTCGACAACGTGCGCGGGAGCCGCGGCGGCGCGAAGGGGCTCGGCGGGAAGGGGAAGATCCCCGGGCACGACGGCCGGCCGGGCGCCGACGGCGTGCTCGGCTCGATCGTGTTCGAGGAAGCGCCGCCGCAAAGCGACGGCGCGTAGCGCGGCTTACGAGGCGTCGAGCCGGCGCAGCGGCGCTTCGCTCGCGAGCCTCGCCATCAGCTCGTCCGACGTGAGCGCCTGCGAGAAGAAGTGGCCTTGCGCCGACGGGCAGCCGAAGATCTCGAGGATGCCGAGCTCCTCGTCGAGCTCGACCCCTTCGGCGACGACGTGCAGGTTCAGATCGGCGCCGAGGTGCACGAGCGCACCGACGATCACCCGGCTCTCGATCCGCGAGCCAAGCTCGCGCACGAACGAACGGTCGACCTTGATCCCCGAGATGGGCAGCCGCCGCAGGTACGCCAGCGACGAATAACCGGTGCCGAAGTCGTCGAGCGCGACGGTCGCGCCCATCTCGGTGAGCCGCTGCAGCACCCGCAGCGTGAGCGGGCGCTCCGACATCACGGCGCTCTCGGTGATCTCGAACTGCACGTCGCCCGCGTCGGCGCCGTGGACGCGCAGCAGCGCGCCGAAGCGCTCGGGGAGCGTCGGGTCGGCGACGTCCCACGCCGAGAGGTTCACCGCGACGCCGCAGTGCAGCCCGGCGGCGCGCCAGCTCGCGAGATCGCGCAGCGCGCGGTCGAGCACCCACGACGTCACGCGCCCGACCAGGCCGACGCGCTCGGCGACCGGGACGAACGAGTCGGGCCCGAGCATCCCGCGGCCCGGGTGCATCCAGCGTACCAGCGCCTCGGCGGCGACGGTGCGGCGCGTGTCGAGCGAGACGATCGGCTGGTAGCGCAGCGTGAGCGCGTCGCGCGCGACCGCGTCGCGCAGCTCGGTGACGACCGCCAGCGCGTCGGGATCGCGGTCCATCGCCGGGTCGAAGACCGCGAACGTCGCGTGCTCGTCGCGCGCGCGCTGCATCGCAATGATCGCGTGGCGGGTCAGCCCGGTCGCGTCGATCAGCGACTCGGTGCGCTGTGCGATCCCGAGCGTCACGCGCAGGCCCGCGACGTGGCCGTCGACGCGGAACGGTTCGTCGGTCACCGTCGCGACGCGCCGCACGAATGCGAGCAGCGCGGCCTCGTCGAGGCCGCGCAGGATCCAGCCGAAGCGGTCGCCGTCGACGCGCGCGAGCGTCGCGCCGGGGATCTCGGTTCGCGAGGCGAGCCGCGCCGCGAGCTCGCTCAGCGCGATGTCGGCGCCGCGCGGGCCGAGCGTCGCGTTGACGTCGCCGAGCTCCTCGACGTCGAGCACCACGACCGCGAGCGGATCGGCGGTGCGCACCGCCGCGAGCAGCGCCTGCTCGAGGCGGTCGAAGAACAGCTCGCGGTTCGGCAGCTCGGTCAGCGCGTCGTGCGTCGCGCGGTACGCGAGCTTCGCCTCGAGGCCGCGGCGTTCGGAGAGGTCGATTGCGACGCCGGTCGCGCCGGTGATCTCGCCGCGAGCGTCGCGGATCGGCGCGAAGCGGATCTCGAGCGCGACGTGGTCGCTCGCGATCGCCTCGACGACCTCTTCGCCGTCGAGCGCGCGGAGCGCGATCTCGCGCAGCGCGGTCAGCGCGCCTTCGCGCTCGGGGAGCTCCTCGCCGACGTCGCAGCAGTCGAGCCCGAGCCGGATCAGATCGACCCCTTCGCGGAACGTCACCCGGCAGCGCTTGTCGACCGCGAGGAATGCGACCGGCGCGGACTGGAGCACCGAGCGCATCAGCGTCTCGTGGCGCAGCAGCGTGGCGTCCGCGTGCGCGCGGTCGAGCGCGCTGGCGGCGAACCCGGCGAGCGTCTTCGCGATCACCTCCTGCTGCGGCGTGATCGTGACGTCGGTGCGGAAGCGCAGGACGAGCCGGCCGAAGGTGCGCTTCGGCGTCTCGATCGGAACGGTCAGCGTCTCGCCGCCGTGCGGGCTCTCGATCAGCTCGGTCACGCCGTCGGCGCCGGCGTGGCGCTCGGCGTGGTGCGTCTCGATGCGGCCGTAGTCGGCGCCGAGCAGCCGCGTCGCGTAGCGGACGATCAGCCGCATGAGCTGGTCGGCGTTCTCGGCCGCGTTCGCGGCGCGCATCAGCTCGGCGAGCGCGTGCGCGACGTTGCGCTCGCGCTGCGCGCGCGCGAGCAGGCCCATGGTCGCGAGCGTCGGCGCGATCCGCTCGCCGGTCACGCGCATCACCTCGAGCTCGTGCGGGTCGAACGCGCGGTCGGCGTAGCAGCGCGCGACCAGGACGCCGCGCGGGCGGCCCTCGACCAGGACCGGAACGGCGGCGCCGGCGCGGATGTGCAGCTCGCGCATCCAGGTCGGCCCCTCTTCCGGCTCGCCGCCGGGCGCCATGGTGCGCGCGCGGTTCTCGGCGAACGCGCGGCCGGTGATCCCTTGTCCCGGGTTGATCACCGGGATCGGGACGCTCATCCGCGGATCGTTGTCGGCGAGCGCGGTCAGGACTTCTTCGTGCGCGTCCCACCAGTACAGCGCGGCGCCGTCGACGCGGAGCAGCTGCTTGATGTGGTCGACGACCAACCCGGCGAGCTTCTCCGGGTCGAGCAACGCACTCGCGGCAGCCAGCACCGCTTCGAGCGCCGTTGCCGGTACGTTGTCGACCCTCTTGTCCATCGACGTGCTGCCTCCACCCGCTACGCCCCGATACTGCGGGCGCAGCGTCGTGTACCCTGGGAGGAAGCTAGGATAACGTCGCGGAGGTTAGAGCCGGTCGCGGTGGTGCGGGGCGTCGAGGTTCTCGAGCGGGCCGATCGGGACGATGCGGGTCGGGTTGATCTCGTCGTGCGTCACGTAATAGTGGCGCTTGATGTGGTCGAAGTTCACCGTTTGCGCGATGCCGCGGATCTGGTAGAGGTCGCGCAGGTAGCCGGAGAGGTTCGGGTAGTCGGCGATCCGGCGCAGGTTGCACTTGAAATGGCCGTGGTACACCGCGTCGAACCGGATCAGCGTGACGAACAGCCGCCAGTCGGTCTCGAGCGGCTCGCGGCCGAAGAGATAGCGGCGGTTCGCGAGGCGCGCGTCGAGCATGTCGAGCGTTTCGAAGAGCTGGTACGCGGGCGCTTCGTACGCTTCTTGCGTGGCGGCGAAGCCGGCCTTGTAGACGCCGTTGTTCACCGTGTCGTAGATCAGCTCGTTCAGCTCGTCGATCTCTTTGCGGTGCTCTTCAGGGTAGAGCTCGAGGTCGTGGCGGGCGAGCGATTCGAACTCGGTCTCGAACATCCGCATGATGTCGTCGTCGGAGTTGCTGACGATGCGTTTCGTGCGCGTGTCCCACATTACCGGGACGGTCACGCGGCCGTGATAGTGCGGATCCGTCGCCATGTACGCTTGCGCGAGGTACTCGAACCCGTTGACCGGATCGCCGGTCGTCGCGAGGTCGACCTCGCGGAACGCCCAGCCCAGCTCGTCGCGGACCGGGTCGACGACGCTCATCCCGACCGCGTCCTCGAGCCCTTTGAGCTTGCGGACGATGATCGTGCGGTGCGCCCACGGGCACGCGAGCGAAACGTAGAGGTGGTAGCGGCCGAACTCCGGCGGGTACGGCGTCGAGCCGTAGGCGCGCACCCAGCCGCGGAGCGCGTCGCCCTGCCGGACGAACGCGCCCTCGACCGACTCGTCGGGAAACTGCGCCTTGACGGTCACGGTGCGATCAGCTCGCGTAACTCGGATCTTTCGCGTCGAGCATCCGGCGCTGCGCGTCCCAAGCGAGCTTCGCGACCTGCGCGATCCCGACGCCGGCCTGGCGTCGCACGACGTCCTGCACCTCGGGCGCCGGCCAGTGCAGCTCCGAGCCGGCGGCGAGGACGGCGATCTGCGTCGCGCAGGCGCGCTCGAGGAAGTACATCGTCAGGAACGCTTCGCCGACGCTTTCGCCGACGGTCAGCGTCCCGTGGTTGCGCAGGATCATCGCGTTCTTCGCGCCGAGGTCGGCGACGAGCCGCGGGCGCTCGTCGAGCAGCAGCGCGACGCCTTCGTACTCGTGGTACGCGACTTGGTCGTTCAGCAGCATCGCGGTCTGGTTGATCGGGAGCAGCCCCTGCTTCTGGCACGAGACCGCGACGCCGGCGACGGTGTGCAGGTGCAGCACGCACTTGGCATCCTCGCGCGCGGCGTGCACCGCGCTGTGGATCGTGAACCCGGCCGGGTTGAAGAAGTACGGCGTCGGCTCGACGAGGTTTCCGTCGAGGTCGACCTTGAGCAGATTCGAGGCGGTGATCTCGGTGAAGAGCAGCCCGTACGGGTTGATCAGGAAATGGTGCTCGGGGCCGGGGACGCGCGCCGAGATGTGGGTGAAGATCAGGTCGTCCCAGCCGTAGTGCGCGACCAGCCGGTACGCGGCCGCGAGGTCGACGCGCGCCTGCCATTCCTCGGCGGAGACGCGCTCCCGGACGGTGGTCGGCTCGGGGGCGGTCGCGGTCGCGGTCATGCGGAGTTCTCCGGAAAAGGGAAGGGCCGGTGTCTTTCGATCACCGGCCCGCTGTCCCCCGGGCGGCGCCCCCGCGCCGTACGGCTTCGTGGTCTGCGCCTAGCGGCGGTTCCAGCCGTTGTAGCCGTTGCCGATCACGTCGATCTCGTTCGCGGTGTACGTTCCGTCCTGGTTGCGGTAGCCGATGATCCGCACTTGCTGGCCGCCGGTCAGATTGGTCCCCGTCGGGTTGATCACCGTGCCGTTGTGCAACTCGACGTGCAGGCCGTTGCTCAGGTAGAGGTTGTACGGCGAGAACGACGACACGGTCCCGGTCAACTGGCCGTTCCCGTTGCGGCCGTAGTTTCCGTAGCCGTTGTTGTAGCCGCCGTAGCCGTTGTAGTAGCCGCCGTTGTTGTACTGGCCGTTGTTGTAATAGCCGTTGTTCCCGCGGTTGCGGTCGTCGCGGTCGCGGCGGTCGTCACGGTCGCGGTGGCCGTTGTTGTTCCAGCGGCCGTTGCCGTTGCCGTTGTTGTACTGGCCGTTGTTGTTCCACGGGACGCACTGCCCGTTGACCCACCGGCCGTTGCAGCCGTTGTTGCCCGGCGTGTTCTGATCGGGCGCCGCCGTCGCGAGCGCCGGCACCGCGATCAGAGCGGCGGCCGCTAGGATTTGGACGATCGAATGAGGCCTCACGAATGCTCCTTTGGGGTGAAGTCCGATGCGAAGCACCGTGAACCACGAACGCAGAAAACCTCATGAGAATCCTGTGAGCGGGCTGGGATGCCGCGGTCCGATCTCGCCG
>DATHLL010000143.1:0-4317 GCA_035488195.1 Candidatus Elarobacter sp.
TTTCGTGGCGGCTCCTTGCGCGTCGAGGGCGCGGTTCAGTTGGAGAACGTTCACGCGCGGCTCGCCGAGCAGGCCGAACTGACGCGGCGTGACGTGCGCGGCGATCAACGCGCGCACTGCAGCCAGCGGCAGCGCGCGCGCCTTCGCGACGCGCGCCGCCTGATAGTATGCGCCTTCGGGAGAGATGTCGGGATCGATCCCGCTCGCGCTAGACGTGATCAGGTCCATCGGGATCGGTCCGGTCGCGTCGGGGTTCTCCTTCTTCAGCGCGGCGATCGTGCTCTTCGTGGCGTCGAGCAGCTTCTTGCTGGTCGGGCCGTAGTTCGTGCCGCCGGTCTGCGTCGGATCGTAGCCTTTGCCGGCCGCCGAGGGACGGCCGTGGAAGTAACGCGGTTTCGTCCAGTTCTGCCCGACGAGCTCCGAACCGATCAGCGTGCCGTTCCGGTCGTAGACCAGCGAGCCTTCGGCCTGGTGGTGGAACAGGACCGTCCCGATTGCCCAGATGGCCAACGGGTAAATCAGGCCGAGCGCGATCACCGAGACGATCGTGTAGAGCAGCGAGGTGGTGAGGTGCCGCAGCGTGCCTTCGCGCGCCTCGGTCGTGTCTTGCGTGGTGTTCGTTGCCATGTCAGTGCGTTCTGGTGAGGTGGAGGCCGACCAAGATCAAGTCGATCGCCTTGATCCCGATGAACGGGGCGATGATCCCGCCCAGCCCGTAGACGAGCACGTTCTCGCGCAGCACGGCGTCCGCGCCGCGCGGGCGATAGGCGACGCCGCGCAAGGCGAGCGGGATCAGCGCGACGATGATCAGCGCGTTGAAGACGATCGCCGAGAGGATCGCGCTCTGCGGCGTCGCCAGGCGCATCACGTTCAGGCCGTCCATCGCCGGATAGGCCGCGGTGAACATCGCCGGAAGGATCGCGAAGTACTTCGCGACGTCGTTCGCGATCGAGAACGTCGTGAGCGAGCCGCGCGTCATCAGGAGCTGCTTGCCGATCTCGACGACCTCGATCAGCTTCGTCGGGTCGGAGTCGAGGTCGACCATGTTGGCCGCCTCCTTCGCCGCCTGGGTCCCGCTGTTCATCGCGACGCCGACGTCGGCTTGCGCGAGCGCGGGCGCGTCGTTCGTCCCGTCGCCGGTCATCGCGACCAGCCGGCCTTCGTTCTGCTCGCGTTTGATCAGCGCCATCTTCGTCTCGGGCGTCGCCTCCGCGAGAAAGTCGTCGACGCCGGCCTCGCGCGCGATCGCGCTCGCGGTGAGCGGGTTGTCGCCGGTGATCATCACCGTGCGGATCCCCATCGCGCGCAGCCGGTCGAAGCGCACGCGCATGTTCGGCTTGAGGATGTCCTTGAGCGCGATGCAGCCCAGGATCCGCCCGCGCTCGGCGAGCAGCAGCGGCGTCCCGCCCGCCCGCGCGATCCGCTCGACGTCGGCGGCGAGCACCGTGCTCGCGACGGCGACCGTCGTCGCGCCCGCGCCGGCGCGCGCGCTGACCGCCGAGCCGTTCTCGGCGACCCACGCGCGCACGGCGTCCGGCGCGCCCTTGCGGACCTGCGAGCCGTCGGCGTAGTCGACGCCCGACATCCGCGTGTACGCGCTGAACGGCACCACGACCGCGCCCGCGGGCAGCGCGCTCGCCGCACCGCCGGCGGCGCCGTCGCCGTCGGCCGGCCGAAGCGCGGTTTCCGAGCCCGCGAGCACGACGATCGAGCGCCCTTCGGGCGTCTCGTCGGCGAGCGAGGCGGCGTATGCGGCGCGGTAGACCGCGTTCCGGTCGACGCCGGGCGCGGGGATGATCTCGGTCGCCTGGCGGTTTCCGAGCGTGATCGTCCCGGTCTTGTCGAGCAGCAGCGTGTCGACGTCGCCCGCCGCCTCGACGGCGCGCCCCGACATCGCGAGCACGTTGCGCTGCAGCACGCGGTCCATCCCCGCGATCCCGATCGCGCTGAGCAGGCCGCCGATCGTCGTCGGGATCAGGCAGACCAGCAGCGCGATCAGCACGACGACGCTCGGCACCGCGCCCGCGTAGACCGAGAACGGCGCGAGTGTCGCGACGGCGATCACGAAGATGATCGTCAGCCCGGAGAGCAGGATCGAGAGCGCGATCTCGTTCGGCGTCTTTTGCCGCTGCGCGCCTTCGACGAGCGAGATCATCCGGTCGAGGAACGACTCGCCGGGGTTCGCGCTCACGACGTAGACGATGCGGTCGGAGAGCACGCGCGTCCCGCCGGTGACCGACGAGCGGTCTCCGCCGGCCTCGCGGATCACGGGCGCCGACTCGCCGGTGATCGCCGACTCGTCGACCGTCGCCGCGCCTTCGACGATCTCACCGTCGGTCGCGATCAGGTCGTTCGCCTCGGCGACGACGCGGTCGCCGCGCCGCAGCGCCGAGGCGGGAATGCGTTCCTCCCGATGCGAGCCGGTGATCAGGCGGCGCGCGGTCGTCTCGGTCTTGGTGCGGCGCAGGAAATCGGCTTGCGCCTTGCCGCGCCCCTCGGCCATCGCCTCGGCGAAGTTCGCGAAGAGCACGGTGAACCACAGCCACGCCGAGATCGCGACGTCGAACGAGGCCTGCCCGTTGCGCGCGTCGCGGAAGGCGAAGAGCAGCGAGACCAGCGCGCCGACCTCGACGACGAACATGACGGGGTTGCGCAGCTGGACGCGCGGGTCGAGCTTGACGAACGACGCCCGAACGGCCGGCCAGACGATCTCCGGATCGAGCAGCGAACGAGTGCGCGCGGCCATCAGAACGTCTTCCCTTGCTGGTTGAGGAGATGCTCGACGACCGGCCCGAGCGCGTCGGCCGGGAAGAACGTGAGCGCGCCGACGATGACGATGACGCCGACCAGCAGCGCGACGAAGACCGGCGAGGTGGTGCGGAACGTCCCGGCGGTCGTCGCGACGGCCTGTTTGCCGACCAGCGCGCCGGCGAGCGCGAGCACCGGGATCATGATCGCGATCCGCCCGAACAGCATCACGATCCCGGTCGAGACGTTCCAGAACGTGTTCGGGCCCAGCCCGGCGAACGCCGAGCCGTTGTTGTTCACCGTCGAGGAGTACGCGTAGAGGATCTCGCTGAAGCCGTGCGGCCCCGCGTTGTTCAGCGTCGCGAGCCCCGCCGGCAGCACCGAGGCGATCGCCGAGGGGACGAGCGCGAACACCGGCACGACGAGCGCCGCCAAGATCGCGAGCTGCACCTCGCGCCGCTCGATCTTCTTCCCGAGATACTCCGGCGTTCGCCCGACCATCAGGCCGGCGATGAACACGGTCAGGATCGCATAGTAGATGATCCCGTAGAAGCCCGACCCGACGCCGCCGAACACGACCTCGCCGAGCTGCATGTCGAACATCGGGACCAGCCCGCCGAGCGCGGTGAACGAGTCGTGCATCGCGTTGACCGCCCCGCACGACGTGTCGGTCGTCATCACCGCGAAGAGCGCGGAGGCCGCGATCCCGAAGCGCGTCTCCTTCCCTTCCATGTTCCCGCCCTGCACGCCGAGCGCGTGGATCGCCGGATTGCCGGCGGCCTCCGCCGGATACGCGACGCAATAACCGGCGACGAACAGCACGCTCATCGCGCCGAACAGCGCCCAGCCCTGGCGCTGGTCCTTCACGTAGCGTCCGAACGTGTACGTCAGCGCGCCGCCGAGCACGAAGATGCAGACCAGCTCGAGCAGGTTGCTGAATCCGGTCGGGTTCTCCAGCGTCGCGGCCGAGTTCGCGTTGACGAAGCCGCCGCCGTTCGTGCCGAGCTCCTTGATGATCTCCTGCGAGGCGATCGGTCCCATCGGAAGCGACTGCTTCGCGCCGTCGATGGTCGCCGCGGTCGGATACGCGTGGAAGTTCTGCGGGACGCCCTGCCACAGCAGGAGCAGCGCGCCGACGACGCAGACCGGCAGCAGCACGTAGAGCGTCGTGCGCGTCAGGTCGACCCAGAAGTTGCCGATCGTGCTCATCTGCCGCCGGGCGAGCGCGCGCATCAGCGCGACGCAGATCGCGATCCCCATCCCGGCGGAGACGAAGTTGTGCCACGCGAGCCCCGCCATCTGCGAGAGGTAGCTCATCGTCGACTCGCCGGAATAGAACTGCCAGTTCGTGTTCGTCATGAACGAGATCGCGGTGTTCCAGGCCAGATCCGGCGCGAGGTTTCCGAACCCTTGCGGGTTCAGCGGAAGATACGCCTGGAGCCGCAGCAGCGCGTACAGATACAGGAAGCTGACCAGCGAGAACGCGAGCACCGCGAACGCGTAGCCCTTCCAGCTCATCTCGCGCGCGGCGTCGATCCGGCACAGGCGGTACGCGGCGCGCTCGACCGG
>DATHLL010000144.1:0-16151 GCA_035488195.1 Candidatus Elarobacter sp.
GTACACGGCGTCGCGCGCCGTCAGCGGCCGGCCGTCGGCGAAGCGCAGCCCGCGGCGCAGGTGATACGTGATCGTGAGCCCGTCGCGGCTGACGCCGCCGTTCGCGACCGACGGCACCTCCGTCGCGGCGTCGCCGACGAGCCGGCCGCGGTCGTCGTACTTCACGAGATACTGGAACAGCAACTCGCCCCACTCGGTCGACGAGACGCCGTTCTCGAGCGCGGGGTTGAGCGACGCCGGTTCGCGCTGTTGCGCGACGACCAGCGTGTCGGCCGGCGCGCCGTTCCGCCCCGCGGTCTGATCCGCGGTGCGCGAGCAGGCCGCCAGCGCGAGCGCCGACACCGCGAGCGCGGCGGCCGCGCGGAAGAGCGCGCGCTTCGGATCCATCGCCTCCACAGTCCGTCCTCGCTCGCCGGGCGTCCTGCGCGCTCGCGGCGGCGCACGCGAGGCGAACGCGCGAGCGCGCGGAATACCGTGCGGCGTCGTGCCGGCCTCGCGGCACCGGCGGACGTCTACGGGGGTGATGAGCGATGCGATCGGCGGACTTCGAGTTCGATCTGCCGCAGCGGCTGGTTCCGGCGCTGCCGCTGCAGCTTCGCGGCCGGCGGCGCGACGACGCGCGCATGGCGGTCGTGCACCGAGCCGAACGGCGCGTCGTGCACGACCACTTCACGCGGCTGCCGGAGTACTTCGCTCCGGGCGACGTGCTGGTCGTGAACGACAGCATGGTCGTGCAGGATCGCCTCAAGGGCCGCACGACCACCGGCGCGGCCGTCTCGGTGATCCTGATCGGCCAGCACGAGGACGGCTTCCACGCGATCGTGCGGCCGGCGAAGCTGGCGAAGCGCAACCGCGTCGTGCGGATCGGCGACGGCGCGCTGCGGGCGCGGATCGTGAAGCCGACCGTCGACGGGATGTGGCTGGTCCGCTTCGAGCACGAGGGCGATTTCCACGAGCTGCTCGCGCGCTACGGCGACCGCGCGATGACCGGGATGCGGCGGCTCGCGAAGCGGATGGAGACGTACCGCAACGTCTACGCGACCGAGCCCGGCTCGCTCGAGGTGCCGTCGGCCGGGCTGCACTTCACGCTCGACACGCTGAAGCAGATCGAGGCGCGCGGCGCGACGATCGTGCCGATCACGCTGCACATCGGCCTCTCGGAGCGGTTCTACCATTTGTGGACGAGCCGCGTCGAGGACCAGATGGTCGGCACGGAATGGTTCCGCGTCGGCGCGCGAGCCGCCGAGGCGATCAACGCGGCGCGCCGGCGCGGCAACCGCGTCTTCGCGGTCGGCACGACGGTGGTGCGCACGCTGGAGACGATCGGCTTCGACGCCGCGCCCGACGGCTCGGTGCAGCCCGCCGAAGGCTGGACCGATCTCTGCATCCGCCCCGGCCACCGCTACCGCGTCGTCGACGCGATGCTGACGAACCTCCACCAGCCGCGCTCGAGCCATCTGCTCCTCGTCTCCGCGTTCGCCGGCCGCGACCTCGTCCTCGACGTCTACCACGAGATCGTCAAGCAGAAGTACCGCTTCGACCTCTTCGGCGACAGCATGTTGCTGCTCTGAACAGGTGCAAGCCATAGGCTTGACGCTATATGGTGCAGGCGCTATTATAGAGAACGTGGTGTGGGAGATCGAAGGCACCGACGAGTTTGCCGCCTGGTACGGGTCGCTCGGCGCCGCCGATCAGGAGCACGTGGATTATGTGGTCTCAAAGCTGGAAGTGGCGGGTCCGACGCTGGCGCGTCCGGCAGTGGACACCGTTTACGGCTCGCGGTTCGCGAACATGAAGGAACTCCGTATCAACACTCCGCCGATCAGGATCTTCTTCGCGTTCGATCCGCGACGAACGGCGATACTGCTGATCGGCGGCGACAAGACGAACGACCCCGGCTTCTACGACCGCATGATTCCGGCGGCGGACCGGCTCTATGCCGAGCATCTCACCCATCTGGAGAACGAACATGGCGTCTAAGTCTTGGCGGGCGATTCAAGAGGCGCATTCCAAACGAACCCCCGAGGAACGAGCCGCGACGAAACGCCGAGCCATCGAAGACCTCGTCATGGAACGGATGCGGCTGGGGCAACTGCGTCGCGCGCGTGCGCTGTCGCAGCAAACGATGGCCGACGTCCTCGACATCGCGCAAGGCGACGTCTCCAGGATCGAGCGCCGCTCGGACATCTACGTGCGTACGCTCAGGCGCTTCGTCGAAGCGACCGGCGGCCGCCTGCGCATCCTCGCGGAATATCCGGATTCCGAGCCCATCGAGATCGAGGGGTTCGCCGAGATCGGACCGGTCCGAAGGCGGGCCGTCGCAAAGAAGAAAGCCGCGCCGAAGAGCGCGGCGCTGCGCGGTCGCTTCACGCGAGCCAAGACTCCGCGGACTCATTGAGCATCACCACGCCGTCCGACCGATGAAGCGGGGCACGCCTGCTCCGTGGAGAACCGCAACGCCGGCGCATGGGAGCGTACGGGTCTGGTGGCTCGCCCAGTCTTCAAAACTGGTGAGGCCGTCGTAAGGCGGCTGGTCGGTTCGATTCCGACACGTTCCCGCCAAGACGCGCGCAGCGCGCGCGGTCAGCTCGCGGCGTCGGCCTCGCCGGCTCCGGAGACGTCGTCGCGCACGGTGTCGAGCGTTCCGGTCGCGGCGCGCGCCATCGTCGCGGTCGCTCCGTCGGTGCGGCGGCGTTCGCCCTTGCGGCGGTCTTCGGGGAGCCCGCCCATCAGCATCGCCAAGAACGGCTTGCCGTAGAGCTGGCGGCGATCTCCCTTGCGGCGTTCTTCCATGTGCGGCGGCCTCCGTTCTGCGATCCGGCGGCGCGACGTCCTGACCGTCACGCCCGCCGCACGCGCCAGATCTGTTCCGCCGGCCAGGCGCGCGCCCATTCGTACGTCACGTAAAGATCGTACGTAGTTCGAGCCCCGTCGGGCGGGCGCAGCTCGATGAGGTCCTCGACCACGAAGCCGTTCGCGCGGAAGAGCCGGATCGCGTCGCCGTGCGCGATCGAGAAGCTGACGGCGCCGTCGGCGTCTTCGGCCCGCAGGCCCTCGAAATACGGCGTCCGCATCCGGTCGCCCACGGCGTTCGCGGCTTCGTCCCAGCATATGAAATGCAGCGGCGTCTCGGCGTTGAACGCGAAGAGCCCGCCCGGCCGCAGCAGGCGCGCCGCCTCCGGGATCGTCCGCTCGGGATCGGCGAACGACATCGCGCCGTGGTCGCAGAACACCACGTCGAACGACGCGTCCGGCAGCGGTACGCTCTCCGCGCTCGCGTGCACGAGCGGAAACGCGACGCCCGCCGCCGCCATGGCGCGCCGCGCGTGGTCGAGCTGGCGCTCCGAGTTGTCGAGGCCGACGCAGCGCGCACCGAGCCCGGCGAGCGCGATCGACCACTGCGCCGCGCCGCAGCCGAGCTCGAGGACGTCCTTGCCGCGCACGTCGCCGAGCACGCGCAGCTCCGACTCCGGGATCGACCAGACGCCCCACGCAAGCGGCGCGCGGCCGAGCTGCGCGCCGTGCGCCGCCTGGTACGCGTCGGCCTCGGCGTCCCAGTGCGCGCGGTTCTTGCGCGCGTCGGCGCTCAGGTTCAGACGGTCAGGCGCGCTCGCGCTGGACGCGCGGGATCTGCAGGCGCTGGATCATCTGCGGCGTCGGCAGCTTGACGTCGCGCGCGAGCTTCAGCCACGCGAGGACCTTGATCGTCCACCACGTCGCGTCGAACTCGAACCAGCGCAGCCCGTGGCGGGCGCTGAACGGGAAGGCGTGGTGGTTGTTGTGCCAGCCCTCGCCCCACGCGAGGATCGCCACCCACCAGTTGTTCGTCGACTTGTCGCCGGTGCGATAGCTCTGGTAGCCGCTGTAATGCGCCGCGCTGTTCACCAGCCACGTGATGTGGTAGGTGATGACGACGCGCACGAACAGCCCCCAGACCAGCCACGACCAGCCGCCGATCAGGAACAGCGCGACGCCGAGCCCGATCGTCCACCAGATCGCGGTCGCCTCCATGAAGCGGTAGAACTTGTCGTTCGCGAGGTCGGGCGCGAGCCGCATCTGCTCTTCCGGCGTCAGCATCGCCTCGTTCCGCTTGTAGAGCCACTCCATGTGCGCCCACAGGACGCCGCGGTTGACGTCGTGGGGATCGCCTTCTTTGTCGGTGTGCGCGTGGTGCGCGCGGTGGGTCGAGATCCAGTCGATCGGGCCGCCCTGCATCGCGAGGACGCCGAGGATCGTCGTCGCGTACTCGAGCGGCTTCCACAAACGCAGGCTGCGGTGGGTCAGGACGCGGTGGTAGCCGAGGCAGATCCCCCAGGCTCCCGTCGTGTAGTAGAGGACCACGAGCACGATCAGCGCGCTCCAGTGGAACGTCCCCGGGATGAAGGCGCACAGCGCGCCGACGTGGATGATGGAAAGAGCGACGAAGTTGACCCAAGCGGGCGTTCGCCGTCCGCGCTCGGCGGCAGCAGTCTGCATAGACTCGGGAGGTGCGCCCTCCGACCGGCGACTCCTGGCGGCGTTACCGTCCCGGGCGTTAAGGATTCCGCCGGGGCCGCCTCCGAGCGCTTGCCGCAACCCCGCCGGACCAGCCCGCGCTCTTGCGGCGCGGTGATCGACGTCCACACGCACCTCCACCCGCCGCGGCTCTTCGCCGCGATCCGGCGCTGGTTCGCGGAGCGCAGCCCCTGGGTGCTCGAGCACCCGACCGAGCCGCACGAGGTCGTGCGAGCGCTGCGCGAGCAGGGCGTCGAGCGATTCGCGTTCTGCTCGTACGCACACAAGCCGGGGATCGCGCGCGACCTGAACGACTGGCTGAACGCGACCGCCCGCGAGCTCGGCGAAGGCGCCGTGCCGCTCGGCACCGTGCACGCCGACGATCCGGATCCGGCCGGTGACATGCGCGACGCGTTGCGCGGCGGCTGCGCGGGGTTGAAAGTGCACGAGGACGTGCAGCGGTTCGGTCTCGACGATCCGCGGCTCGCCGGCGCGCTCGACGCGGTCGCGGAGCACGACGGGTTCGTCCTCGTGCACGTCGGTCACATCCCGTGGTCCGACGACACGAACGACGGGCCGCGCCGCGTCGCCGAGGTGCTCGAACGGCATCCGGGCTTGCGCGTCGTCGTCGCGCACTTCGGGATGCCGGACTACGCGCGCTATCTCGATCTCGCCGAGCGCGAGCCGCGGCTGTTCCTCGACACGACGATGGCCTTCGCCCCCGAGTCGCCCTCGCGCATCGCGGTCGCGCGCGAGGACGTCGAGCGCGGCGCGCGCCAGATCGTCCTCGGCACCGACTGGCCGAACATCCCGTACCCGTACGACGGCGACCTGCGCGGCTTGCGCGCGCTCGGCCTGCGCGAGGAGACGCTGCGCGCGATCGCGTCGGAGAACGCGCGCCGGTTGACGCCTGCGTTCGCGTAGAGGCGTTGCGGCTTCGGCGCATCCTTCGACAAGCTCAGGATGACATTGCGGCGGGTCAGGATGACATCGCGGCTTCGTCGCGGCGGAGGGCGCAGAACGAGGCGACCATGTCGGGGTCGAACTGGGTTCCGGCGCAGCGTTCCAGTTCGCGCAGCGCTTCGTGCTCGCCGATCGCGCGGTGGTACGGGCGGTCGAGCGTCATCGCGGAGAAGGCGTCGATCACGCTGATCGCGCGCGCCATCGGGTCGATCGACGGGCCGGGGATCGCGTTCGGGTAGCCGCAGCCGTCCCAGCGCTCGTGGTGCTGGCCGACGATCCGCGCGACCTCGGCGTAGTCGGCGTAGCCGGAGAGGATCGTGCGCCCGTACTCGGCGTGGCGCTGCATCGTGCGGTACTCTTGCGGCTCCAGCTTCGCCGGCTTCAGCAGGATCGCTTCGGGGACGAGGAGCTTTCCGATGTCGTGCAGCAGCGCGGCGCGCACGAACGTCTCGTGCGCCGCGCCGGCGATCCCCAGCCGCGGCGCCCACGCGTGCGCGACGTGGTTCACGTGCAACAGGTGCAGCCGCGTGTACGGATCGTGCACCAGCGCGGTGTCGACCAGCGGCTCGACGTCGCCGAACGCGCCGTAGCGCCGCAGCGGCGCGGGCTCGTCGCCGACCGCGATCCCGCCGTGCTCGAGGCTCAGCCGCAGCCGCATCTCGGCCATCGCCAGCAGGTCGGCGCGCACCGTCCCTTCGTCGGGCGCGGTGACCCAGCCGCGGTTGATCGAGATCGGGATCACGTCGTCGTCGCCGCGGAAGGAGAGGTCGGCGGTGCGCGCGCCGGCCTCGTCGACCAGCCGCGCGATCTGCTCGCGCGCGTCGCGGCGCGCGACCAGCACGAAGTCGTCGCCGCCGAAGCGGCCGACCAGCGTGTCGGCGTCGGCGAGCGAGGCCAAGCGTTCCGCCAGCGCGTCGAGGACGCGGTCGCCGACGCGCGCGCCGTAGACGTCGTTGATGCGGCCGAAGTTGGTGACGTCGAGCAAGACGATCCCGAGCGCGCCGTCGAGCTGCGCGAGCCGGTCGTCGATGTTGCGCAGCACCGTCGAATGGTTCGCGAGCCCGGTGAGCGGATCGACCTCGGCGACCCGCTGCAAGCGCGCGAACAGGCGCTGGTTGTGCACCGCGATCGCCAGGTACCGGCCGATCGCCTCGAGCAGCGTGACGTCGCGCTCGTCGTACGCGTTCTCGTTCGTGCTCTGCACCGAGAGGACGCCGATCCGCGCGCCGCCGGCCTGCAGCGGGACGAAGATCGCGGAGACGGTGTCGTCGGTCCACGGCTGCGCGGTGTTCAGCGGCCGCCGCCGCACCGCCGCCCAGTCCTCGGCGGTGCGGAAGAGCTGCGAGCGCCCGGTGCGCAGCGTATCCCACGAGCGCCCGCCGCGCTCGAGCACGATCTTCGGGCTCGGGCGCGTCACGCCGTGGTCGTTCGCGTACTCGATCCGCAGCGCGGCGCCGCTGCGCAGCGCGACGAAGCAGACGCTGACGTCGATCACGCGCGTCAGCAGCTCGCAGAGCAGCGCGAACGTCTCGCGCGGCGTGCGGTCGGCGGCGAGGAGCTGCGCGACCTCGCCGATCAGGACACGGCCGCGCTCGTCGCCGGACTGCGACTCGGAATCCACGATCACGACACGGACGCACCTCCTGTGCTGGTCGGGACCGGTTCCCGCCCGCCCTGGGGCGGCCCTACTCCGGCGGCGCTACGCGGGCGTCCCGGCGACGCGCCCGTGCAGCCCGCGCAGCCGCATCGCTAGCCCGATCAGGACGATCCCCGCCAGGATCGCGTAGACGCTGACCGTCCAGACGATCGCCAGCGCGCCGGCCGCCGGCTCGAACAGGATCACGATCCCCGCGATCAGCGAGAGCGCGCCGAGCACGATCGTCAGCCATTCGTTCACGAGCGCGCGCAGCCGGACCGCCGTCACGATCGCCGCGATCCCGGTCAGGATCGCCCACGCCGCGAACAGGTAGATCAGCCACAGCACGGTGATGCCGGGGTAGAAGAACGTGATCACGCCGACCAGCACGCCGAGGACCCCTTCGACGAGCAGCCAGCCCCAGTTGTGCTCCGCGTGGTTCATCCGGATCGCCGCGGCGATCGCGACGATCCCGTCGACGAACGCGTAGGCGCCGAACAGGAGCGCCAGCGTGAAGATCGCCGCTCCGGGGAAGAGCGGCAGCAGGATCCCGAGCGCGAGCGCCAAGATGCCGCGAATGAGAAACAACCACCAGTGCGAGGACAGGCGTTCAAGCATTTTCGGACCTCCTCGCTATCGTAGCACCGGGAGGCCGCTCGCGTCCACCGGCGTCCCGACCAGCAGCTTCAGGAAGAAGCCGTAGGAGGCGACCCCGCCGCGCACGCGGTTCGCGCGCAGGAAACGGTCGTAGAACCGCCACTGCAGGGCGAAGATCTGCGGCTTGTAGTTGCGCAGAAACCGCTCCCGGCTGGCCTGGAAGTCGGCGATCACGCGCGGGTCCAGCTTCAGCCGGCGGCGCTCGGACTCGGGCAGATCGCCGTACGTCCAGAACGCGCCGGAGTACCGGATCAGCGGATCGCTCGAGCGCAGGCACGCGAGCGTTCCGATGTAGTTCGCGTCGCCTTCGTCGGTGAAGCCGCCGGCGTGCGCCCACTCGTGCGCGAGCGCGCGCGGCACCTCGAACGGAAGGAACGACGCGTTGAGCATCGTCTCGAACGAGAAGGGCGAGTACTGCCCGCCGATCCCCGCCGCTTCGTAGTACGGCTCGAGGAGCGTCGTCTTCGCGTCGGTCACCGCGACCGGCCAGCGGTCGCCGAGGCGTTCCACGACCGGCTCGTACGCCGCGCGCAGCTTCGCGCGGTCGAGCGACTCCGCGTGCGCGGCCGCGACGTTGTCGTTCAGCGTCGCGACGATCCGCTCGCTGAAGCGCGCGACCGCCGCGTCGGTCACGCGCGCTTCGCTGTAGCCGACGCGCTGCGCGACGGTGAGCCGGCGGTAGTTCAGCCCCCAGCTCAGCTCGAAGAGCACGAGCGCGAGCGCCGCGAACCCGAGCGTGTGCGCGAGCAGCAGACCGGCCGCGCGCAGCTTGCGGCCGCGCGGCGCGCGCCGGATCGCGCGCACCCACCACACGATCAGCGCGGCCAGCACCACGACGATCTCGAGATCGCCGACCGCGAACGGGACCGCGTTCGTCAGCGGGACCAGCGCGCGGTTCATCGCCGCGAACGCGCCGTTCGCGTAGCCGTTCTCGATCCAGCCGCGCGGCAGCGGCGCCGACGAGAGCGCCCACGCCAGCACGACCGCGACCGCGTCGAGCGCCAAAGCGGTGCGCGTTCCGGAGCGCCGCGGACGAAGGGACCTCACGGAAAGAGATACGTCGCGAACGTGCCGACGCGGGTGAAGCCGGTCCGTTCGTAGAGCGCGATCGCGGGCGCGTTGAAGTCGTTGACGTAGAGCGAGAGCGTGGCCTCCGTGGCGAGCAGCCGGCGCGCGATCGCCGCGAGCGCGAGCGAGGCGTAGCCCTTCCCGCGTTGCGCGGGCGGCGTCCAGACGCCTTGCAGCTGCGCCGTCGCGGCGGTGCGCGGGCCGACGTTGAGCTGGAAGCGCACCTCGCCGTCGGCGATCCAGACCCACCACAGCTTCAGCGCGATCGCGCGGCGCACCGTCGCGACGAACGCGGAGCGGTTCGCGCGCGGGTCGTAGCCGAGCTCGGCGAGGATCATCCGCCCGCTGTGGTCGGCGACGAGCTCCGCTTCGTCCTCGCGCGCGGGCCGCACGTCGACGTCCGGCCCGCTCGCGCGCAGCGCCGCCGGGACGAGCGCGTAGAGCGGCTGCGCGCCGCGCACGATCGCCGGCGCGGGATGCCAGGTGCGAACCCGCGACCACAGCCCGTCGACGACCTCCTTCGGGCCGACGAAGCTGCGCAGCCCGCGGTGCTTGCGCGTCTCGACGGCGAGCGCGTCGACCGCGCTCTCGCCGTCCGCGGCGAGGACGAGCTGCGCGCCGTAGTACGCCATCCCGTTGATGCGGCCGCGGTAGTCGCGGTTGAGGATCACGCCGTCCGGCACGCCGGGGCCGTGGCCGCCCTCGAGCACCCATTGGAGGAAGACGTTGTCGTACGGGCGGCGCGCGGCGTAGGCGATCGCCTCGCGGCGCGTCGCGCGGGTGACGGGCTCGAGCAGCGGCGGTGCGTTTCTAGGAGTGTGCCGGACTTCGTCCGGCGCACGACGTGCGGATCGGGCAAAGCCCGAACGCGATGGGTCCGGCGTCAGACGGACCCACTAGGTCAGCGGGCGGACGAAGGTGGGCGTGGTCGTCGGAGCTTTGCTCCCGCCCTCCGGTTCGACGCTGACCGCGACGGTACCGACCCGCGTCGCATCGACCCCGACCGGCACGATCGTGACGCTCCCGGGGTTCGGGACGAACGTCGGCCCGGGCGCCATCTTCGCCGAGCCCTTCGGCGCCGTCCAGGCCTGGTAGACGCGGCCTTTCGGGAGCGGCGGCAGCTTGGTGAGCGCGAAGTAGAGCCGGTCGCCGCGGACGACGACCGCGCCGTCGGCGACCTCGTAGCGCTTCGCGTCGGCGGCGAGCAGGTCGGCGACCATCAGGCGGTCCTGCGCCGCGGCGCGCGCGCTCTGCGCGAGCCGGCTCTGCAGCGTCGCGACGCGCCGGTCGGCCGCGGCGAGATCGCCGCGCAGCGTGAGATCCTGCGCCACGGTGACGACCGCGAAGACGATCGCGGCGGCGGCGGCGAGCCCGGTCCCCCACAGCCAGGCGGGATACGCCGGCGCGACCCGGCGGCGGGCGAGCGCGCCGCGCGCTTGCGGCGCGCTCGCCGCGGCGGCGTCGGTGCGGACGCGCGCCATCAGCCGTTCCTTCATCCGCGAGGAGCGCGCCGAGTCGACCGGCTCCTCGGCCGCGTGCGCGAGCGCGTCGGCGGCGGCGCGCAGCTCGACGTACTCGCGGCGCGCGCCGTCGTCGTTCGCGATGAACGCCGCGACCAGCGCGGCCTCCTCGCGCGGGAGGACGCCGAGCGCGTAGAGCGCGACCGAGTCGAGCATCGCCTCGCGGTCCGGCTGCGCGCTCATCGCGAGACCCGCTCTCCGAGCGACTCGCGCAGCCGGCGCAGCCCGCTGCGGATCCGCGTCTTCACCGTGCCGAGCGGCGTGTCGGTTCGGCGCGCCAGTTCGTGGTGCGTCGCGCCGCCGAAGAACCCCATCTCGATCAGGCTACGCTGCTCGGGCGGGAGCGTGCTGAGCGCATCGCGGACGCGCTGCGCGTCGAGCCGCGCGAGGACGTCGTCGTCGAGCGCGCCGTCGAGCGGCAGGTCGGCGGGGATCTCGCTCTCCGGGCGCGCGGCGCGCGAGCGCAGGACGTCGAGCGCGCGGTTGCGCGCGACGCGCGAGACCCACGCGACGAACGAGCCGCCGCGGAAGGTGTCCGGCGCCGTCCAGATCTTCAGGAACACGTTCTGGGTCAGGTCCTCGGCGGCTGACGGGTCGCCGAGCATCCGCAGGCCGATCCCGAACACGAGCCGGTGGTAGCCGTCGTAGAGCGCCTCGAAAGCGCCCGCGTCCCGCGCGCGAACCCGCTCCATCAGGCGGACCCCCGGATCCATTGGGCTGCGGTTCGCTTCGCCGAAGGGCTCACCCCTGGGAAACGTCGGGCGCCGCCGGACGGATGGGACCGCCTCGCGAAGCGCGCACGATGCCAGAGACGCAGACCGAGCTCGGCGACCTGCGCGAGCGGCTCGACGCGGCGCGCTCGGTGATGGTGCTCACCGGTTCGGGCATCTCGGCGGAGAGCGGCTTGCCGACGTTTCGCGGCGTCGGCGGGCTGTGGCGGACGCACCGCGTCGAGGAGCTCGCTTCCCCCGAGGGGTTCGCGCGCGACCCGCGGCTGGTGTGGACGTGGTACGGCGAGCGGCGGCGCGCACACGCGGCGGTCGCGCCGTCGCCCGCGCACGTCGCGCTCGCCGAGATCGAGCGGCGCGTCCCCGACTTCACGCTCGCGACGCAGAACGTCGACTCGCTGCACCTCATCGCCGGCTCGCGCAACGTGCTCGAGCTGCACGGCAAGATGCGCGAAGCGAAATGCACCCGCTGCGACGCACGGCGGCCGTTGGACGACGTCGTCCTGAGCCTGTCCGATGTCATCCTGAGCCCGTCGAAGGATGTGCCCGAGCACGATCCGCTGCGACACGCGTGCGGCGGGATGTGGCGTCCGGACATCGTCTGGTTCGGCGAGGCGCTGCCGGCGGAGGTGCTCGAAGCGGCGTTCGAGGCGGCTCGGCGCGCGGAGCTGATGCTGGTCGTCGGGACGTCGGGGATGGTGCAGCCGGCGGCGTCGCTCGCGACGAAGCGCGCGACGCGCGCGTACGTGGTCGAGATCAACCCGGAGGAGACGGCGCTGACGCGGCACGTCGACCGCTCGATCCGCGCGCGCGCCTCGGACGTGCTCCCGCAGCTCGCGCGATGAACGAGGTCGCGCACGGCGTCGGCGCGTTCATGGTGCTGCTCGGCGCCGCGGTGCTGGTCGCGATCCTCGCCGAGCGCGTGCGCGTCCCGGCGGCCGTCGCGCTGGTCGCGATCGGCGCGCTCGTGCCGATCGCACCGCCGTTCGCGTTCGGCGACGCGCTGCTGTTCGTGTTCCTCCCGCCGCTGATCTTCGAGGCGGCGTGGAACCTCGATCTCCGCGAGCTGCGGCGAACGGCGGTGCGCGTCGCGCTGCTCGCGGTGCTCGGAACGCTCGCGACGGCGGGGATCGTCGCGGGCGGGCTGGTGCTCGCGAACGCGCTGCCGTTCGCGCCCGCGCTGCTGTTCGGCGCGATCGTCGCGGCGACCGATCCGGTCGCCGTCGTCGCGGCGTTCCGGCGCGTGAACGTCCCGGAGCGGCTGCGGACGGTCGTCGAAGCGGAGTCGCTCAGCAACGACGGCGTCGCGCTGGTGCTGTTCGGGTTCGCGCTCGCGCTCGCGAGCGGGCAGAGCGTCTCGCTCGGCGCGGACGTCGCGCTCGGCGTGCTGGAGGTCGCCGGCGGCGTCGCGATCGGCGTGCTCGCCGGCGTGCTGTGCTCCGGCGTGCTGCGCGCCACGAACGCGTCGGAGTACGAGATCACGGTGACGATCGTGCTGGCGTACCTCGCCTATCTCGCGGCGACGGCGGTGCACTGCTCGGGGATCTTCGCGACCGCCGCCGGCGCGATCGCGCTGCGCGCGACGGCCGCCCGGATCCCCGGCGCGATCAGCAACCGCGACGACGTCGACCGCGCGTGGAGCGCGCTCGCGTTCGTCGCGAACGCCGTCGTCTTCATCGCGACCGGCCTGCTGATCCGGCCCGAGCGCGTGCTGCACGAGCCGGGGCTGGTCGTCGCGGCGATCGTCTCGGTGACGCTCGCGCGCGTGCTGCTCGCGCTGCTCGCGGAGCGCGAGCGCAACGGGCGCATCACCGTCTTCCTCGCCGGGATGCGCGGCGCGCTCCCGCTCGCGCTCGCCCTCTCGCTCCCCGACGCGCTCCCGTTCCGCCCGCAGATCATCGACGCGACCTTCGCCGTCGTGCTGGTCACGATCGTCGCGCAGGGCGCGCCGCTCGAGGTGGTACTGAAACGAATCTACGGTGAGGCGCGATCCTAGCGGCGATGGAACGCGAGCACGTCGTCCTTCCGCGCGCCGTCCTCCCCGCGGGCGTGACGCGGTTGCCGTTCAGCGACGCGGTTCGTGCCGGCGAGACGCTCTACGTCTCGGGCCGGCTCGGTCTCGATCCGCGGACCGCGCGGCCGCCGGAGGACGTCTCGGAAGAGGCGCGGTTCCTGATGGACGATCTCCGTGCGGTGCTCGCCGCCGCCGGGATGACGACCGCCGAGCTCGTCATGGTGACGGTCTTCGCTCCGGACGTCGCACACTTCGCCGCGTTCAACGCGGTCTACGTGCGATATTTCGAGGGGCCGCTCCCGGCGCGCGCGTTCATCGGCTCGGGACCATTGCTCTTCGGCTGCCGCTTCGAGCTGACGGCGATCGCCGTCCGCGGCACGACGTAGTGGATTCGCCGCAGGCGAATCCACTACAAATCGAAGGAGCCGCCGCGGTCCTGATAGGTCGTGCGCGGCGGCGGCGGATCGGGGAAGATCGGGCCGTCGTGCACGCCGCCGGGCCAGTCGTCGCCGAGATCGGGGAGCCCGAGCTCCGCGGCGGCGGTGCGCACCGCGGGGCGCGGCAGCGGAGCGGACTGCGGCACCGCCGCGATCTGCGACGCGGGTTGCGGTAACTGCGGCGCCGGCGCGGATTGCGGGAACTGCGGCGCGGGCGCCGGCTGCGGTGCGGGCGCCGGTGGTGCCGGCGGCGGTTTCCGGGCCGCGGCGGGCCTCGCGACCGGCGGCTCCTTCGGCGGTGCGGGCGGTTCGAGCGGTGCGGCCGCGTCGTGCGGGACGATCGTCGTCTCGATCATCGCGTCGTCGGGGACGGTGAAGCTCTCCGTGCCGCGCAGGCGCGCGCGCACGACGTACGCGTCGAGCAGACGGCGCACGCCGGGGAGCGGGACGCCGCTGACCGGGACGAGGTTGTACTCGGAGGCGAGCGACTCGCACGTCGCGCGCGAGGCGACGACGAACGCGTTCAGCGCGAACGCCGCTTCCTGCAGCCGGTGCGCCCAGGTCGCCTCGCTGCCGACCACCGTGAACTCCCGCCGGTCGCGGAATCCCGCGTCCCCGGCGATCACCTCGCCGGTGTTGATCCCGATGCCGACGGTGAACGGCTTGCGCTGCTGCTGCGCCCAGCGCTTCCGCATCGCGACCACGTGCCGGACGATGTCGAGCGCGGCTTGCAGCGCGTCGTCCTCCTGCGTCGGGTTCTCGAGCGGGACGCCGAAGACGCCGACGATCCCGTCGCCGAGGAACGTCTCGATGATCCCGCGCCGCCGCTGGATCGCCGTCCCGGTCAGCGCGTAGAACTCGTTCAAGTAGCGCAGCGCGTGCTCCGGCGAGAGCGGCTCGATGAAGTGGGCGAAGTCGCGGATGCGGCAGACCAGGACGGTCGCGCGCACCGCGCTGCCGGTGAAGAGCCGCTCGTCCTTGCGCGCCAGGAGCACGTCGACGACCGAGGGCGCGACGTAGCGCGAGAAGGTCGCGCGGACCCGGGCGAGTTCCCGCTGCTCGGCCTGCCAGCGGCGGTACGCGACGAGGCACCCGCCGAGCGCGGCCAGAGCGACCAGGGCGAAGAACGCCTGGAGGACGGACATACCCGGGTTTTCGGCCGGAAGCCGCCGTAATTCGCGGGATGACCGACCTCGAGCTGCTCCGGAGCCGGATCCCGGGCTACGCCGACTACGCCGAAGACACCGCCCGGCACGAGGTCGACAAGCAGATGCGAGCCCTCTTGGGGGAGGCGCTGGCCGCGGTGCGCGACCGCCTGAAGCCCGAGGGCGCGCTCGCGGAACGCCTCGACGGCCTGCTGATGCGCTGCGAGTTCACCGACCAGCGGGTGATCCGCGCCGCCGACCACGCCCGCTTCGACCAGGCTCTCGTCGACCGCGTCCACGCGCTGGACCGCCAGCTCCTCGAATGCGCCGACGCGATGCGCACCGTCGCGACCGCCGAGGAGCTCGCGGCGCAGCTCGACGTCGCGGCGCGGTGCCTCGACGAACGCTTCGGCGCGATCGCCGACGCCCCGCCGCGCTGACCCGAGGTTCCTGAGAGTTCGCTGAGAGGCGGCGAAAGGCGGCGGAGCGCGAGCGTTACGTGCTCGTCACGCGACACGAGCGTGACGACATCATTCGCACCGCCATCATTCGGAAGAGGTTCTCATGAACGTTCGCCTGATCGTCCTCACCGCGGCGCTGGGATCGGTCGCCCTCGGCACGGCCGCCTCGGCCCAGCAGCCCGTCGGACCCAACGCAATGCATCTCCGCTCGGACCGCGGCAGCGACCGCAACATCGCGGTCGAACGCCGGCGCCTCGAGCAAGTCATCGACATGCTGCAGCGCGACCGCCGCGACTACGGCGGCCACCGCGAGCAGGCCGTCGATCTGCTCCAGCGCGCGCGCCAGCAGTTAGACGAAGCGCTCGAGTACGACCGCTCCCATCCGCAGGGCTGAGGGCTAGTGGGGGAAGCCGGGGACCGAGGGTAAGCGGTTGCGCACCTCATCCTCGGCTCGTCCCTTGCCGCTGCGCTCGTACGTCACCTCGCCGCGCACGTTGGTGAGCAGCTTGTCCGCGTCGGCGCTGAGCGCGCGCTGCGGCGCGGCGATCACCGCGAGCGCGAGCGCCGTCGCGACGGCGGCCTTCATCGCCGGCGTGCGGAGCGTCCGCGCGATCACCGCCATGCAGACGGCGGCGAGCGCGCACCACGCGAGCCCTTGCGCGAGATCGCCCAGGACGAGGCGGCCGATGCCGAACAGCGTACCGTACACCAGCCCGAGTCCCGCGACCCAGTCGAGGAGCGCGATCCCGAGCCGGTCTTCCGAGCCGCCCGGGACGAGCCGCGCGATCGGCCCCCAGCCGTTCCCGGCCGGGCGAACGCGTTCGTAGAAGCGTTGCAACGTAGCCTCGCTTTCCGGCTTGGTCACGAAGGTGACGACGAGCCACACCAGCGTCGTCGCCGCGACCGTGATGAGCAGCCGTTTCGCGGTCGCGTTCGGGTCGTCCCCGGCGACGATCCCGCTCAGATAGCACCAGCTTCCGACGATCGCGGAGGCGGCGAGCGCGGAGATCTCGCTCCAGGCGTTGATC
>DATHLL010000145.1:0-2260 GCA_035488195.1 Candidatus Elarobacter sp.
TCGGCGGCGGGTGCGCGAGGACCGCGTCGCGCACGACCGCGTTCAATTTCGCGGTCGGAATGCGGCGGTCGAGGTTCTCGCCGACCTTCTCGACGAGCGGCATGAGGCTCTGCAGCCGCCGTTTCGTCAGCGCCGAGAGGAACGTGACCGGCGCGAACGAGGCGAACGGCAACTGCGCGTGGATCTCGTTGGCGAGCTCGTTCTGCGAGTACTCGCCGAGCTCGCGCACGAGGTCGTACTTGTTCCCGACGATCACCAGCGCTTTGCGCTCTTCGAGTGCGATCCCGGCGAGGCGGCGGTCCTGTGCCGTCGGCCCGGTGAGCGCGTCGATCAGCAGGATCGCGACGTCGCAGCGCGCGATCGCCTTGAGCGAGCGCAGCGATGAGTAGTACTCGATCGAGCCGTGCTGGCCGGGTTTCTTGCGCACGCCGGCGGTGTCGATCAGCCGGAACGTCCGGCCGCTCCAGGTGAACAGCGTGTCGATCGCGTCGCGCGTCGTGCCGGGGACGTCGGAGACGATCGCGCGCTCCTCGTTCAGCAGCGCGTTCAGCAGCGAGGACTTGCCGACGTTCGGGCGCCCGATGAGCGCGAGCGAGAGCTCCGCTTCGCCGAGGTCGGTCGGGTCCTCGGGCGGGAGCTTCGCGACGATCGCGTCGAGCAGATCGCCGGTCCCTTCGCCGTGCAGCGCCGAGACGGCGTACGGCTCGCCGAACCCGAGCCCCGCGAACTCGGCGTGGATCGACGCCTCCGCGCGGGGTGATTCGGTCTTGTTCGCGACGAGGATCACCGGGCGGCGGTTGCGGCGCAGGATCTGCGCGACGTCCTGGTCGACCGCGGTCAGCCCGTCCTGCGCGTCGACGACGAAGACGATCACGTCGGCGTCGCGCGCGGCCGACTCGGCTTGCGAGCGCGTCCCTCGAGCGATGAAGTCCTCGGGATCGGGGTCGGTCTCGATCCCGCCGGTGTCGACCAGCGTGAACGTGCGGCCCGCCCATTCGGCGAGCGCGTAGAGGCGGTCGCGGGTCACGCCGGGCGTGTCCTCGACGATCGCGAGCCGCTGGCCGAGAAGGCGGTTGAACAGCGCGCTCTTCCCGACGTTCGGGCGGCCGACGACCGCGACGGTCGCCGGGCGCATGCGCAGGGAGGGTGCGAGGGCTTCGGACATGACCGCCCAAGGTTCCATCGATATGCTCCGGCGCCTCGCTGCGGTCGTGGCGTGCCTGGTCTGCCTCGCCGCCGTTCCAACCGGCTCGCTCTACGTCACGACCCTCCCGAGCGGCGCCGACGTGTGGATCGACGGAACCTACGCCGGCCGGAGCCCGCTGGTGTTGAGCGGCCTCGCCGCGGGCCGCCACTCGGTCAGCCTGACGAAGACCGGCTGGAACCCGCTCCAGCTCGAGGTGAGCGTCGTCGCGAGCCAGACGGCGCTCAGCTCGACGAAGCTCGACCCGGCGCGAGGCGGCGGCTTCCGGCTGCCCGGTTCGATCGCGATCCACGGCGTCCAGGCCGACGCCGCGTTCGTCGACGGCGTGGTCGCGACGCCCGGGAAGGACGGGACGTACCCGGTCCCGGCCGGGACGCACGAGCTCGCCGTGCGGACCGCGCGCGGCCGGTTCACCCGGACGGTGACCGTCTGGCCGCAGACGCGGACCGACGTCGTGATCGAGCCCGACGTCCAGCCGCCGCGGCCGAGCGTCGTCGCGCCGGCGGAGGACTACGTCCCGCGCAGCGCGATCCGGCTCGCCGGCGACAAGGTCGTGATCCGCTACGGCGGCCACGAGCTCGTCGGCCGCCTCGGCGTCACGAGCTACCGCCTCGACGGCAAAACGGTCGAATACGGCGAAGCACCCACCATGATCGGCCCGCGCCTCTACCTCCCGCTCGACCTCCTCACGACGCTCTCGTCCGGAAGCCGCTAGTGGCGCAGATCTATATCGAAACCCACGGCTGCCAGATGAACGAGGCGGACTCGCAGGACATCCGGCGGCGCGCGCTCTCGGCGGGGTTCACGCTGGCGCAGCGGCCGGAAGACGCCTCGGTGCTCGTGCTCAACACGTGCACCGTGCGCGACAACGCGGAGCGCCGCGCGTACGGGCGGATCGCGCACTGGAAGGCCGTCAAGGACGCCGATCCGTCGGTGAAGGTCGTCGTGACCGGGTGCCTGGCGGAACAGGACAAGGACCGGATGCAGCGGATCGTCCCGCACGTCGACGGCGTGTTCGGGACGCGCGAGCTCGGCGCGCTCGGCGACGCGCTCGCC
>DATHLL010000146.1:0-5748 GCA_035488195.1 Candidatus Elarobacter sp.
ACGGCGGATCGCGCGTCGAAGACGCGGCGCAGCCGCCGAACGCCGTGTCGATGAGGGGGTCACATGCTGTCCCGAGACGCGCTGCTCGCGTACGCTCATTTCCTCAGCATCTTCGCGCTCGCGAGCGTCCTGACCGGCGAGCTCCTCATCCTGCGCAAGACGCTGCCGCCGGATCTCTTCGCACGCCTGCGCACCGTCGACCGCTGGTACGGCATCGTTGCCGGCCTCGTCGTGATCACCGGGCTCTTGCGGCTGAACCTCGGCTTGAAAGGCCGGGACTTTTACGTGCACAACCCGGTGTTCTGGACGAAGATGGCGCTCTTCGTCGCCGTCGGCCTGATCTCGATCGTCCCGACCGTCGCGTACATCCGCTGGCACAAGCGCGCATCGGCGGACGGCAGCATCATCCTCGACGACGCCGAGCTCGCGCGCACCCGCGGCCTCGTGCTGCTGCAGATCGCGCTGTTCATCTTCATCCCGCTGTGCGCGGCCTACATGGCGCGCGGCCTGTAGCGAAATGGGCGATGACGGATTCGAACCGCCGACCATCTCCGTGTAAAGGAGCCGCTCTCCCGCTGAGCTAATCGCCCGCCGCGCTGCGCCGGCCGCCTCTGAGTTCGCCGCGCGGGAGGCGGGTCCCCGGACGGGGCATACGGTTCGGGATGCAGCGCCGCCTCGCCCTCGACGACTCCCGCCCGGTCTGGCGCTCGATGCTGGTCTTCCTCGTCCCGCTGATGCTGAGCAACATCCTGCAGTCGGCGTCGGGGACGATCGGCAGCATCTATCTCGGGCGGCTGATCGGCGTGCGCGCGCTCGCCGCGGCGTCGTCGTTCTTCCCGATCATCTTCTTCATGATCGCGTTCTTCATCGGGATCGCGAGCGCGAGCTCGGTCCTGATCGGCCAGGCGTACGGCGCCCGCGACGAAGAGCGGCTCAAGGCGGTCGCGGGAACGACGCTCGCGGTCTCGATCGGCTCGGGCGTCCTCGTCGCGATCGGGAGCATCTGGTTCCTGCCGCCGCTGCTGCACCTGATCGGAACGCCGGCCGACGTCTTCGGCGACGCGCTCGCGTACGCGCACGTCCTCTTCTACTCGCTGCCGCTGCTGTTCGTCTACATCGCGTACACGACGTTCGTGCGCGGCACCGGCGACTCGCGCACGCCGTTCCTCGCGCTCATCGTCAGCACCGTGCTGATCCTGGCGTTCACGCCGGCGCTGATCCGCGGCTGGCTCGGGCTCCCGCAGCTCGGGATCGTCGGCGCCGGGCTCGCGAACGTATTCGCGAACTTCGTGGCACTGGTCTTCCTGCTGGTCGCGCTCGCGCGCGAGAAGAACCCGCTCGCGCTCGACATGTCGATCGTCCGGCACATGAACATCGAGCCGAAGCTGCTCGCGACGCTGGTGCGGATCGGGATCCCGACCGGGATCCAAATGGTGATGGTCTCGCTCGCCGAAGTGGCGGTGATCTCGCTGGTCAACCGGTTCGGCTCCGGCGCGACGGCGGCGTACGGCGCGGTGAACCAGATCGTCTCGTACGTGCAGTTCCCGGCGATCTCGATCGGGATCGCGGCGTCGATCTTCGGCGCGCAGTCAATCGGCGCGCAGCGCTTCGACCGGCTGCGCAAGATCGCGCGCGCGGGGATCACGCTGAACTGGGTGATCTGCGGCATCCTGATCGTCGTCGTCTACCTCCTGAACGACGCGATCCTCTCGCTGTTCATCACCGATCCGAAGGTCGTCGCGACCGCGCACGAGCTGCTGGCGATCACGCTCTGGAGCTACGTGATCTTCGGCACCTCGGCGGTGCTCTCGGGCCTGATGCGCTCGAGCGGGACGGTGCTGTGGCCGACCGCGCTCTCGGTCCTCGCGATCTGGGGCGTCGAGGTCCCGGTCGCGTACGCGCTCGCGCCGCACTACGGGCTGCGCGGCGTGTGGTTCGCGTACCCCGTCGCGTTCTGCGCCTCGCTGCTCTTCCAGACGACGTTCTACTACGCGTTCTGGCGCCGCAAGCGGCTCACGACGCTGCTCGGCGACACGAAGCCCGCCGAGCCGCTCGCGACCTAGCGCTCAGCGCGCGTAGGCCGGCTTCACCGTCCCGTGCGCTTTCGCGATCGCGAAGAGCGTCGGGTAGAACTGCGTGAACGAGTCCTGGACCGCGCCGTGCGTGACGTGGCACTGCCAGCAGTTCGCGAGCGGCTCGGGCGCCGGCGGCGCGATCCGCCAGCCGCCGGCCGGGTCCTGCGCGAAGGTGAACCACGCCCACTTCGTCTTCGGATAGCGCGCGTCGTCGCGCACCTCCATCCGCAGCGCCACGATGTCGCCCTGGTACAGCCCGTCGGAGAGGAACTTCGACTGCCGCGCGACGCTCGCGCGCACTTCGAGCACGAACACCGTCTTGTCGGGGTACAGCCCGGTCTTCTGGAACGACGCGTACGCGGCCGGCGAGACGAAGACGTTCTGGAACGCCGGCGCGGGCGAGGGACTCGGGCCCGCCGCGTTCGCGGTCATCGCGCTCGGGCGGCGCGGCGCCGTCGCGGGCGGGAGATGCGCGCGGGCCAGCGCGTTGAGGTGCGTCTCTTCCGAGGGATACGACAGCGCGAGCGACGCGCTCGCGTACGGCCAGTTCCGGTAGTCCGGCGGCACGGTCACCGTCGGTGCGGGAGGCGCCTGCGCGAGCGCCGGCGGCACCTGAGCACGCGCGCCCAGCGCGACGAGGACGAGGATCGCGACGATCAGCAGCCAGCGCATCGAGCACCCACGAACAAGCGGCGGTTTTCGAGCCGATACGGCGCTCGGCCGTGAAGCTCCCCCACGCGAGCCGAGGTCTATACGCCGCGCCGCGAACGGGAACACCGACCCTATGCCGGACGCGCCGCAGCCCCGCTTGGCGAGATCCTACGCGGCGAACGTCGTGCTCGTCGTGCTGACGCTCTTTCCGGGGCTGATCAACACCAGCGCGATCGCGCTGGCGGCGCCGGTGATCGGGCGCGATCTCGGCGTCGCGCCCGGCACGGCCGCGGCGATCCCGCTGATCAGCGACGCCGCGCTCGCGTTCGGATGCGTCCTGGGCGCCGAGGTGACGCGGCGGTTCGACAGCCGCGCGCTGTACTTCGCGCTGCTCGCGCTCTCGCTGCTCTCGTCGCTGGCGAGCGCGCTCGCACCGTCGTTCGACGTGCTGCTCGCGGCGCACGTCGCGCACGGGCTCGCAGCCGGGATGCTGTTCATCGTCGTGCTGCCGCCGCTGCTGATCAACTTCGGGAGCGAGAAGCTGCCCGCGACGGCGAGCGTGATCGTTCCGGCGCTGTTCGGCGCGGTCACGTTCGGACCGCCGCTCGGCGGGCTCGTCGCATCGCCCGGAACATGGCGCTCGATCTTCGCGGCCGAGGTCGTGGTCGCGCTCATCGCGATGATGCTGGCGCGGAGCGTGATCGAGAAGCGCGAGCCGCAGGGCTCGGATCAGCCCGTCGACTGGTACTCGCTCGTCATGTCCGGGATCGGCTCGCTGCTGATCTATCTCGGCGCCGGCGGCCTCGCCGGGAGCGGCGTGAGCAACGCGCTCGCGAGCGTCCCGTTCCTCGCGGGGCTGGTGATGTACGCGCTGCTGATCGTCGGCGAGGCGCGCAAGGAGCACCCGCTGGTCCCCGTGCGCAAGCTCGCGACATCTCTCGCGATCGTGGGCACGATCGCGACGGTCGTCGGCAGCGCCTCGTTCGCCGCGCTCACGCAGAGCTTCTCGCTCACGCTGCTGCGCGTCGACGGGCTCGACGCGCGCGGAGCGGGGCTCGCGTTCTGGCCGGAGTTCCTCACCGCGATCGCGAGCGGCTACGTCTTCGGCCGCGCCGTCACGACGAAATGGGTCGTGCTCGTCGGCGCCGCCGGGCTGTGCTTCATCGCGCTCGCCGCCGCGCTCGCGCGCGCCGCCGGTCCCGTCGACGCGCCGCACGTCGGGTGGCTGTGCCTCGTCGGCGGCTTCGGCGCGGGGCTCAGCGTCTCGCCGGGGCTCTTCGTCGTCACGCTCTCGTTCGAGCGCGCGCTCGTCGGGCGCGCGATCGCGCTGCTGAACCTCTTCCGCTTGACCGGCGGGTTCGTCAGCGCGCCGGGCGTCGAGCACACGATCGGCTCGCAGGCGGTGAAGCATCTGCGCGCGATCGACCCGTCCGTTTCGGCTCCGGCCGCGGAGCGCGTCGTGCGCGCCTTCATCACCGGCCGCGCGCTCCCGGCCGGCGCGCCGCTAGGCGTGCTGAAGCGCGCGCTCGCGCTCGGGATCGCCGACGCGTACGTGATCGTGCTCGTCCTCGCGCTGGCCGGCGCGCTCGCGATCGGCGCGCTGCTGCTCGCGACGCACGTCCGCCTGCGCGCGCCGGATCTCGAACGGTTCGACAAGGGCGAGCCGGCGCTCGAGGCGCCCGCGCTCGCCTAAGTCCCCGCGCCGCCGCCGACGCGCATCACGTACTTCAGCACGACGCGCTGCAGGGTCGTCGGCGCGGCCGGCGTGCCGTAGTTGACCCACAGCTCGCTGTCGTTCTTGAAGCGGTGGTGGAACGAGCCGGCGAGGTTCACGCCGGGGAGCGCGAAGCCGCCGTTCCCGCTGATCGAGCGCAGCGCGACCGAGAAGTTCGTCGTCGGGTCGATGTTCTCGCCGATCGTCACGCGCCGCAGCCACTGCCCGTCGGAGGGTCCGCCGAACGTCGGGCGCTCGCGCGTGCCGTCGACGTCGAGGCCGACCGTCCAGCGCCTGCCGATCGCGCGCGAGGTCGAGAAGATCACCTGCTGGAGGAACATGTCGCCGAACGGTCCCCACGCGTAGCCGACCGTCACCGGCGCGGGCGTCCCCTCTTTGTAGCCGAGGTTGACGCCGTGCTGGTTGTACGTGTGCGTCACGCCGCCGGTGTAGTACGGGTAGCCGACGAGCCCGCTGTCGTACGTGCGCAGGAACGAGCTGTACGGACCGCCCGAGAGATGCAGCCCGTCCTTGAACTGCAGGTCGAGGTTGATGTTGCTGTCGGCCTGGTGGACCATCCCGCTCCCGTCGAGATAGCGGTCGCCGGTGATGAACAGGTCGGCGCGCTTGATCCAGCCGTGCGGCGAGAGCGTCCCGTTCAGGTCGAAGAACGCCTGAGGGCCGCGGATGTCGCTGTTCTGCGTGAAGCCGAGGATCGGCGCGTACTCCGGCCCGATCGCGCGGTAGCCGGTGTAGACCTCGTAGTTGTGCTGGTGGACGTCGACGAAGTCTTCGCTCTTGTAAGCGAGCCGGTCGTCGGCGACGAACGTGCCGTGCTCGTGCGCGTAGTCGAGCGCGTAGACGAACCCGGTCTTGTCGTCGCGGCCGCCGATCTGCGCCTGCCAGGTCGCGTCGCGCCCGGCGCGCGGGTCGATGGTGTCGTTGAACGCGCGGTGGTTCGCGACGACGCCGTCGAGCGACCACGCGAACGAGCGGTTCGGCGTCGCGTGCTTGTAGCCGAAGACCATGTCGTCGAAGCCGGCGCCCTGCGCTTCGAGCAGCCCGAACGACTGGAACCCTTCGGCGCCTTCGAGCTTGAGGCCGCGGTCGAACGGCCCGATCGCCGGCGAGTAGAAGATCACGTTCGCCGGCGCGTTGATCCCGGTTAGCGAGATCGGGTTGAAGAAGTTGGCGCCCTGCGTGAAGAACGGCCGGTACTCGTTGAGCGCGCGGCGGAACTCCTGCGGCGCGATCGTCTGCTGGTCGACCTCGACGTTCGAGTAGTCCGGCGCGATCGCGGCCACGAAC
>DATHLL010000147.1:0-2712 GCA_035488195.1 Candidatus Elarobacter sp.
CGCCGACGACGCGCAGCGTGGTGTCGAGGCGGTCCAAAACGTTCACGCGACGCTCCAACCCACCGCGGGCTCGAGCGGGATGCTCTCGGCGTCGTGCGGGCCGCCGGTGAAGCTCGCCAGCAGCCGGCGGTCCTCGGCGACCCCGATCTGCACGGTGAAGGCGCGCATCCCGTCGATCTCGCGCATCCGCGCCCGCGCGCTGTCGGCCTTCCCTTCGTACAGCCCGCCGTCGGTGTCGACGAACCGGATGCTGCCGTCGCCGTAGAACCCGAACGCGAGCCGGCCGTCGCCCGCGACGCCCCAGACGATCTGGGTCACCTCGTCGGCCGGATCGGTGATGAACCGCGGGAGCAGCTCGGCGCCCTCGGCGGCGCGCGGCCGTTCGGGCGGCGGCCCGAAGACCGGCGACGGCGGCGGGACCCGGACGACCGCGGGACGCGGCTGCGGCTGTGGATGCGGCGCCTCGGCGCGCGGCATCTCGGCGCGCTGCGGCTCGTCGTACGGCGGCGGCTCCCAGCGCGGCTGCGGTTCCGCCCGCGGCTCCGGTTCGGGCCACGGGGGCGGCTCGTAGCGGGGCGGCTCCCAGCGGTGCGACGCGTCGACGGCGCGCACGGTGACCCGCGAGCGTTCGGACGCCTCCGCCGTCTCCCGCGGCTCCGGCGGCTCGGCGGGCTCCGGCGGCTGCACCGGGCGGACGGCTTCCGGTTCGCGCTGCGGCTCGCGGACGAACGCGGCGTCGGCCGCGGCGACCGGCCGCGCCGCGGCGAGCGCGTCGCGGTGGACCGCGGGCTCGGGCTGCTGCGGCGGCGGGGGCGGCGGGGGCGCCGGCGGCTCTTCCTCGGCGACCGCCTCGGCGACGGCCTCGGCGTCGCGCTCCATCGCCCACAGGCACAGCGCGAGGGCCGCGAGCTGGACCCCGACCGCGGCGACGAACACCCAGGGCGGCGTGCGTTTCATTGCGGGGCTCGCTTTCGTCACGCGTTGCCGGGTTTCTTAGCGGGGCAAGAGCAGACCGTGGCACGCAGCATCATCGCGCCCGCCGAGCGCGTGACGAACCTCCGCTGGGGGATCGCGCTGATCCTCGGCTTCGGCGTCCTCATCAACTACATCGACCGCGGCGCGCTCTCGGTCGCCGCGAAGCCGCTCAACGCGGAGCTGGGCGTCGGCCCCGAGCAGTTCGGCTGGCTCTCCGGCGCGTTCTTCGCGGTCTACGCGCTCGCTCAGCTCCCGGTCGGCTACGTCATCGACCGCTGGGGCGTCACGCTGGTCTCGCGGATCGGGGCGCTCCTGTGGGGGCTGGCCGCCGCGGCGACCGCGCTCGCGCCGAACTACGCCGCGATCGTCGGCGCGCGGCTCTTCCTCGGCGTCGCCGAAGCGCCGACGTTCCCGGCGAACGCGAAGGCGACCGGCTACTGGTTCCCGCGCTCCGAGCGCAGCTTCGCGACCTCGCTCTTCGACGCGGCGGCGAAGCTCTCGAACGCGATCGGCGTGCCGTTCACCGCGTGGCTGCTGGTGATGTTCGGCTGGCGTGGCATGTTCTGGACGACGGCCGCGCTCAGCCTCGTCTTCTTCGGGCTGTTCTACGTCTTCTACCGGAACCCGAGCGAGGACAAGCGTCTCACGCACGCCGAGGCGCAGTACATTCGCGAAGGCGGCGCAGAGCCGGAAACGGTCGACGGCGTGCGGCCGCGCGGCGCGAGCTATCCGTATCTCTTGTCGCAGCGGAAGGTGTGGGGGCTGACGCTCGGGTTCTCGGCGTACGGCTACCTGTTCGGATTTCTGATCACGTGGCTGCCGACGTACCTGCAGTCCGCGTTCGGCGTGAACATCCTGAAGGCAGGACTCTACGTGCTGATCGCCTGGGGCGTGGGGACGATCGCCGATCTGCTGGTCGGCGGCTGGCTCGTCGACTACGCCATCAAGCGCGGCGCGGACCCGAACCGCGTCCGGAAGACGGCGCTGGTCGCCGGACTGATCCTCGGCTTCGCCGTCGTCGGCGCCGCGTACACCAGCAACATCAACGTCGCCATCGTGTGGATCACGATCGCCGTCGCGGGGATCTCGTTCCACGCGCCGGTCGGCTGGTCGATCCCGGCGCTGATCGCCCCGCGCAACAGCACCGGACAGGTCGGCGCGATCATGAACTGCCTGAACAACGTCGCGAACTTCTTCGCCCCGGTGGTGACCGGCTACATCGTCGCGCAGACGCACTCGTTCTACGCGGCACTGGTGACGGCCGGCGTGATCCTGATCGTCGGCATCTTCTCGTACACCGTGATCCTCGGGCGGATCGAGAACGTCCCCGAACCGGGCTACGCGAGCGTTGGCTGACGCATCCGCCGTCGTCGTCGGCATCGATCTCGGCACGAGCGCCGTGAAGGTGCTGGCGACGACGACCGGCGGGCGCGAGATCGCGATCGGCTCGGAGTTCTACGGGCTCGAGACGCCGCATCCCGACTTCGTCGAGCAGGACGCGGACGTCGTCTACCGCGCGACGATGCACGTCCTCGAGCGCGTCCTCGCCGACGTGCGGCTGCGCGGAAGCGAGGTCGCCGCGATCGGGATCTCGAGCGCGATGCACGGCGTGCTGTGCGTCGACGAGAACGGCGAGCCGCTCTCGCACGTGATCACCTGGATGGACCGCCGAGCGCACGCGATCGCCGACCGCTGGCGCGCCGACGGGAACGGCTCGGCGCTCTACGCGCGGACCGG
>DATHLL010000148.1:0-4114 GCA_035488195.1 Candidatus Elarobacter sp.
CGACCGCGAACGGCGCGAGCTCGGAGGGATGCCGGTTCTCGCCCGGCGCGTCGTCGAAGCGCAGCCGCGGGTGCCGCGCGAGCCGGAAGAGCGCGCGCGCGAGCGCCTTCGACGAGGAGCGCGAACCGAACGCCTCCTGCACCGCGTCGTCGCGCAGCAGCGTGCGGTCGACGTCGTCCCAGTCGTCGGCCGGCGTCTGGTCCATCATCGCGAGGATCGCGTCGGCGTCGCGGATGACGCCGCGCAGCCGCGGCGTGTCGAGGTACAGGGCGCCGCTCAGCCCGCCGCCGTTCCCGAGCGAGAGCACCGGCCACACCGAGCGCGCCCGCGCGCGCGCCGTGTCCTGCTCGCCGTCGGGCAGCCAGGCGAGATCAGGCTCGCCGTTCTCGCCGGTAGCCTCGGGGAGCGCCGCCTCCTCGGCCGTCCGCACGACGTCGAGCGTCGCGACGACGTGCTCGCAGACGCCGCTCGCACCGCACGTGCACACGGCGCGCAGCGCCTGCGGTCCGGTCCCCGTCGACCACTCGACCGAGGTCGCCACGGGGACGCGGTCCTTGACGGTCGCTTCGATGCGGTTCGGTTCGACCGAGCGCAAGACGACGCGCCCACCGTCCACGAGGGCGAGCGCGCCGCGGGTCAGGTCACGTGCGAACCAGGTTCCGATCACCGCCGGAAGGCGGGATCGCCAAAGCGCGTACGGGGTCAACCTATCGGTGTTCGGCAGAAAAGAGCCCCGTACTTTCGTACGAGGCCCTTTTTTTGGCGGACCGCAGCGCAGCGAGGACCGCGAAGGGTTCGCGGAGCGAACCCACTATGCAGCGGGCTGCGGCTCGGGCGGCTGCGTGATCCCCGGATCCTGCACGTTGGGGATCTTCGAGAAGCGCAGCTTCTCCGGGTTGTCGGGGTTCACTTCGGCCAGGATGCGGTCGCCGGTCCCGAAGTTGCCCTTGAGCATCTCCTCGGCGAGCTCGTCCTCGACCTCGCGCTGGATCGCGCGGCGGAGCGGACGCGCGCCGAACTGCGGATCCCAGCCCTTCTTCGCGAGGAGCTGCTTCGCGTCTTCGGTCACCTCGAGGTGCATGTCCTGAGCCTTCACCTCGCGGATCACCTTGTCGAGCTCGAGCCCGACGATCTCCGCGATCTGCTCGCGGCTGAGCTGGTGGAAGACCACCGTCTCGTCGACGCGGTTCAGGAACTCGGGGCGGAACGAGTGCTTGACCTCGTCGAGCACCTTGCTCTTCATCTTCTCGTACGCTTGCTCGTCGTTGCCGAGATCCTTCTGCGTGCGGAAGCCGATGTCGGTCGTCGTCTGCATTCCGGTCGCGCCGACGTTCGAGGTCATGATGATCACGGTGTTCTTGAAGTCGACGACGCGGCCCTGAGAGTCGGTCAGCCGCCCGTCCTCGAGCACCTGCAGCAGCAGGTTGAACACGTCCGGATGCGCCTTCTCGATCTCGTCGAGGAGCACGACCGAGTACGGGCGCCGGCGCACCGCTTCGGTGAGCTGACCGCCCTCTTCGTAGCCGACGTATCCGGGCGGCGCGCCGACCAGGCGCGAGACCGCGTACTTCTCCATGTACTCCGACATGTCGATGCGGATCATCGACTCGGCGTCGTCGAACATGAACTCGGCGAGCGAGCGCGCGACCTCGGTCTTCCCGACGCCGGTGGGGCCGAGGAAGATGAACGAACCGATCGGGCGCTTCGGATTCTTCAGCCCCGCGCGCGAGCGGCGGATCGCCCGCGTCAGCGTCGAGATCGCCAGGTTCTGGCCGATCACGCGCTTGTGGAGCTGTTCCTCCATCCCGAGCAGCTTCGCCGTCTCGGCCTGCGCGAGCTTCGAGACCGGGATCTTCGTCCACGAGGAGACGATGTGCGCGACGTCCTCCTCGGTGACTTTGATCGTCTTGTCCTGTTGCGCGCGCTTCTCGGCCCACTCGGACTCGAGCCGCTGCTTCTCGAGCCGCAGCTTCTCCTCACGGTCGCGGATGGCCGCGGCCTTCTCGAACTCCTGCGACTTGACGACCGACTCTTTCTCCTGTTTGACCTGGCGGATCTGGTTCTCGATCTCCCGGATCTCTTGCGGCGGGAGCGTCGCCTGCAGCCGCACGCGCGAGGCCGCCTCGTCGATGAGATCGACGGCCTTGTCGGGGAGGAAGCGGTCGGAGATGTAGCGGTCGCCGAGCTTCGCCGCGGCCGCGAGCGCCTCGTCGGTGATCGTCACCTTGTGGTGCGCCTCGTAGCGGTCGCGCAGGCCCTTGAGGATCTCGATCGTCTCCTCGACCGTCGGCTCGCCGACCATCACCGGCTGGAAGCGGCGCTCGAGCGCGCTGTCCTTCTCGATGTGCTTGCGGAACTCGTTGAGCGTCGTCGCGCCGATGCACTGCAGCTCGCCGCGCGCGAGCGCGGGCTTGATGATGTTCGAGGCGTCGATCGCGCCCTCGGCGGCGCCGGCGCCGACCAGCGTGTGCAGCTCGTCGATGAAGAGGATGATCTCGCCGGCGGCGCCGCGGATCTCGTCCATCACGCGCTTCATGCGCTCCTCGAACTCGCCGCGGTACTTCGTCCCGGCGACGAGCCCGGCGAGGTCGAGCGTGATCACGCGCTTGTCACGCAGCGGCTCGGGGACCTCGCTCTTGATGACGCGCTGGGCCAGGCCCTCGGCGATCGCGGTCTTGCCGACGCCCGGCTCGCCGATCAGGGCGGGGTTGTTCTTCGTGCGGCGGCTCAGGATCTGGATGACCCGCTCGATCTCGTTCGCGCGGCCGATCACCGGGTCGAGCTTGTTCTCGCGGGCCAGGGTGGTGAGGTCGCGGCCGTAGGCGTCGAGCGTGGGAGTCTTCGACTTGCCCTTCGGCGCGGGCGGCTGGCCCTCGGCGCCGAGCAGCGAGGTGGTCTGGACCCGGACCTTGGCGGGGTCGACCCCGAGGTTGGTCAGGACGCGCGCGGCCACGCCCTCGCCCTCGCGGATGAGGCCGAGGAGCAAGTGCTCGGTTCCGATGTAGTTGTGGTTGAGCTGGCGCGCCTCTTCGAAGGCGAGCTCGATCACCCGCTTGGCACGCGGCGTGAAGACCATCTCCTGCTGGACGGTCTGGCCGCCGCGGCCGACGATCGCCTCGACCTCCTGGCGAACTTTCGCCAGGTTGACGCCGAGCGTCTCGAGGACCTTGGCGGCGAGGCTCTCGCCTTCCGAGATGATCCCGAGCAGGATGTGCTCGGTCCCGATGTAGTTGTTACCGAGCCGCTGCGCTTCTTCCTGAGCGAGCACGATGCTGCGCCGCGCGCGTTCGGTGAACGGTTCCCACATTGACATTGATGTTACGAATCTCCCGAGCGGTCGGCCGCTCCTGCCACTCGGCCCCGGCGGGTCGTGAGACGTCCCGCGCGGCACCAGGTCCCCTCATAACTTTCGGCGAGTTGCGCAAGTTTCAAACCCGCGCTCGAAGGTAGCATGGAAGCGGGCCCCTGAAGGGCGAACGGAGCGTCTTCCCGCGCAGCCCGGAGGACCCGCACAATCCATCTCCTCGCGATCACGGCGCCGCAGCTCCTGGACCAGGTGGTCAACGGCGTCACCCTTGGGATGCTCTACATCCTCGTCGCGCTCGGCCTGAACATCATCCTGGGGCTGATGGGCGTCATCAACTTCTCCCACGGCTCGTTCTTCATGCTGGGCGCCTACGTCATGTTCCAGCTCAACGACAAGATCGGGTTTTGGCCGGCGATCCTGGTCGCCGCCGTGGCCGTCGGCCTCTTCGGGATGGTGTTCGAGTCGGCGCTGATCCGGCCGCTCTACAAGCGGATCCCGGAGTACACGCTGCTGCTGACGTTCGGGACGGCGCTGATCTTCGCGCAGATCGTCCGCAAGGTGTGGGGCGACGACGCCGTCCGCGTCGCGACGCCGAGCTACATGCCGGACTCGGTCTCGATCGGGTCCTACCAGCTCCCGTTCTACAAGGACGTGCTGCTGGTGCTGCTGACGATCGTCATCCTCGCGCTGGTCTGGCTGCTGCTGAACAAGACGAACATCGGGATCATCATCCGGGCCGGCACGCGCGACGCCGAGATGGTCAAGATCCTGGGGATCAACATGCCGGTGATGTTCACGCTGGTCTTC
>DATHLL010000149.1:0-9032 GCA_035488195.1 Candidatus Elarobacter sp.
TCGCTCAGCACGCCGGACCACTCCTCGAGATAGTGCAGCGTGAGCGACGACAGCACGACGTCGAACGACGCGCCGGTCAGCAGAAGCGGCTGTGCGAGATCCCCGCACAGCACGCGACCGTGCTCACCGAGCCGCTCGCGCGCGAGCCGCACCATCGCCTCGCTGCCGTCGACCGCCACCACGCGGGCGCCGTGCTCCACCAGCCACGCGCTGTGCTCGCCGGCCGCGCACCCCGCGTCGAGCACGTCGAGGCCGCGCACGTCGCCGAGGAGCGCGCGCACCGCGGGCCGCTCGTACGCCGCGTTGGCGGCGTTCGAGGCCGACACGCGCGCGTACGAAGCCGCCAGCTCCGGATCGTCGTACAGCGGGCTGCGCCCGGTCATCGCACGGCTTCGGAGGCCGAGACCGGGGCGCGGATCCGCACCACTTCGACCGGTTCGGCGATCCCGCGCAGCGACACGATCCCGCGCTCCCCCGGCGGCAGCACGTCGGCGACGCGCGGATCGTCGGCGAGCGCGGCGGTCATCAGCACCTCGCCGGGTCCCGCGGCGTGGCCGACCCGCGACGCGACGTTGACCGTCGCGCCGAAATAGTCGAGCCGGTCGTTCGAGCGCATCGCGATGCACGGCCCGCGGTGCAAGCCGATCCGCAGCCGCAGCGGCGTCGCCGCCTCGCCGAAGCGCAGCGCCGCCTCGACCGCGTCGACCGGGTCGGCGAACACGGCCATCACGGCGTCGCCGATCGTCTTCACGATCGCGCCGCGGCGGAGCGCGATCACCTCGTGCAGCGCGTCGAAATGCTCGCGCACCAGGCGGAACGCGCGCGCGTCGCCGGTCGCGGCGTACATCTGCGTCGAGCCGACGACGTCGGTGAACACGATCGTCATCGAGCGGATCGCGAGCTCGAGCCCTTCGGCGAGCACCTCGCTGGAGAACAGGTCGCGGAACGCCTGCAGCGCGGTGACGTCGGCGGCGGTCGCGATCTGGTTCGAGAGCTCGGCCTCGGTCACGCGCACGATCGCCTCGCGCGGCGAGAGGTTCGCGACGCGCACGAGCACGCGGCCCGCGCGCACGACCGAGCTCGCGACGCGCACGCGGCCGCCTTCGACCTGCGCGTCGAGCGTCGCCGCGCCGGCGTCGCTCTCGACGACGAAGCGCGCCGCGCGGTCGGGCAGCGCCTGCACGACGTACGCGCCCGGGCGCAGCGCCGTCTCCAGCGTGACGACCGCGTCGGCGGCGACCGTCGACTGCGCGAACGACTGGCGCGCGCTCTGCGGTCCCGCGATGCAGTACAGCGGCGGATCGGCGGTGCGGCCGGACGGGCGCGCGTCGAACGTCACCTCGACGTTGCGGTCGAAATCGGCGTCGAAGGCGATCCCGCACTGCTCGCAGTGCGCTTTCCCGGCGACCGCGGCGAGCGAGGAGACGCGGGTCTTCTGCCCGCGGCAGCTCGGGCAGATCAGCGTCCACGCGAGGTCGAGCAGCCCGCCGCGCGTCGCGGCGAGCATCGCGCCCAGGACGCGCTCGCGCGGGAGCCCCCAGCCGTCGGCGAGCGCGTACGGCCGCATCCGCGCCACCGCCCGGTCGTCGCCGTGCTCGACGAGCGCGGCCAGCCGCGCCGCGATCCGCGCGTCGTCCTCGGCGTGCGGGCGCAGCAGCTCGAGCGCGTCGGCGAAGCGCGCCACCGACGCCGCGCTCGCCTCGCCGGCCTCGGGCACCGCCGCGCCGGATGGGCTCTCCGGGCTACCGGCCTCGCGGGCCCGCGCGGCAGCCCGCTCGTAGGCGCGCGCCGCGCCGGCCCGCCCGCGCGCCAGGACCAGCGGCGCGAGCAGCTCGCCGAGCCGGCCGCGCGCGTCGAGCTCGACGGCGTGCTCGATCCGCGAGCCCTCGCCGTCGGGGACGATCCGCACGTCGCTCAGGAAGCGGGCGAACGGGGAGCCGCGGAAGCGCCGCTCGACCGCGACCCGGTACGGCGCCTCCCACGTGAACGGCGGCTCTTCCCATTCGACCGCGAACGGCCCGTAGCGCGCGTGCGCGACGATCGCGGGCGTCCCGCCGGGGCGCTCCTCGAACGTGTAGCGCACTGCCGGGAGCCCGGCGTCGCGGTTCACGGCGTTGGTGTTCGAGACCTGACGCCAGAGCGCTTCGGGCGCGACGTCGAACGCGTAGGTGTACCGGTCGCTGAAGCGCTTCACGCGGCGGGCAGGAACCGAGCGGTGACGGCGTACGTTCTTCGCGAAGAGTCCGACACGATGACGGCGCTTTTGATCGTTCCTCCCTCCCTCCTGTTCGAGCTCGCGTGATCGCCGCCGACGTCCAGTTCCGCACGACGGCGAACGCCGCGGCCGCCGCGTTCGCGCAGTCGCCGCCGTACGTCGCGTACAAGACCGAGGTGACCGTCGACGTCCCCTCGCTGCGCCGTCACAAGGTGATCGAGCGCGCGGTCGAGGCGCGGACGCGCGACGACCTGGCCGTCCTCCAGGATCTCCCGCGCGGGAACCGCCAGTACGGGAAGAGCTTTCCGCTGAACCCGACGTTCGACGCGATCTCGTACTTCCGCGTGACCTTCAACGGCAGCGAGCGGAACACGCTGAGCTACGTCGAGCCGGGCGCGGTCATCACGTTCAAGGATCCGCGCGAGACCTCGCACGCCGACGTCGTCGTCGTCTCGCTGCGCTACTACCATGCCTCGTACGCGCCGGACACGAACGACCGGATCGCGCACATCCTGATGGACCCGCTGCAGTCGCTCACCACGGGCAACAGCTCCGACTTCTACCTGCACGACGTCTACGTCGACACGGCGACGAACCTGCCGACGCGCGTCGTCTACATCGGGCCGAAGACGCAGTTCACGATCGACTACCAGGTCGTGCAAGGCCATTGGCTGGTGAGCCACGCGACGTACGTGCAGACGTTCTACGGCCCGCTGCACGTCGGCCGCGTCACCGGCTCGGCCGACGCGACGTACCACGATTTCAGCTTCCCGGCGACGCCGAGCGATCCCAAACTCGCTTCGTAAGCGACGAGGCGCCGGTCGGTGACCGGCGCCTCGCGTTCGTGGCGGAGAGGGTGAGATTCGAACTCACGGTACGCTATCAACGTACGCCCGCTTTCGAGGCGGGTGCCTTCAACCACTCGACCACCTCTCCGCGCGCCGCTTCGTAGCGAAGAACGCGCGCAGCTGCGCTGCGGTTTCTTCGGCGAGCACCCCGTCGACGATCTCGACGCGATGGTTCACGGCGGCCGACCGGAGTATATCGATGACCGAGCCCGCCGCCCCTCCCTTCGGATCCGGACAGCCGTAGACGAGCCGCTCGATCCGCGCCGCGGCGAGCGCGCCGGCGCACATCGGACACGGCTCCTTCGTCACGTAGAGCGAGCCGCCGACGCGCCAGCGGCCCAGCGCCTCGGCGGCTGCCCGAATGACCAGCATCTCCGCGTGCGCGGTCGGGTCGGGCCGGCGCTCCTTCTCGTTGCGCGCCTCGAAGACGCGGCCGCCGACGACCAGGACCGCGCCGATCGGGACGTCGCCGTGCGCGGCCGCCTCGTCCGCCAGCGCGATCGCGCGCCGCATCCGCAGCCTGTCCTGAGCGGCAGTCGAAGGATCGTCGGCGGAGAGAGAGATGCGCTCCCGGCCCGGCTCGAACGGGCAACCTTCGCCTTCGGAGGGCGACACTCTATCCAATTGAGCTACGGGAGCATCCTTCATCTCGCTTCGCTCGCTGAAGGCATCGGCATGACCCGCGTACGACGCGGGTCAGCCTTCCGGCGTTGCCTGCGAGGGCGAGATAACCTCTGGCTTGTACCGACGGTCGCGACCGTTTACCGGCCGCCTTCGGTTGGGGCGGGGCCGGTGGTCGGGCCGGTGGTGGGGATGTGCTTGAAGAGGTCCAGCTTGTGCTCGACCAGACCGCGGTAGAACTTCCGGACGCAGTCGGGGTGGCCGAAGAAATACGTCCGCGCGTACGCCAGGTCGTCCCCCGAGCTGTCCGGCACGTAGTGGCTGATCTCGATCTCTTCCATCTGCGCCCGGTCGACCGGGTGCGGGCAGAAATCGCAGGGGATCGTCGACATGTCTGTACCTCGAGAAAACCTGACTCGGGTAGGATTTGAACCTACGACCTAGGGCTTATGAGTCCCCCGCTCTACCGCTGAGCTACCGAGCCGTTGGAACGTTCGACGGGCGCACCCCGCAGGACGAACCGACCGTCGATTATCCAGAACCCGTCAAGAACCTCCACGGCTGCACCGCCGCAGCAGGCCCCGCCGTGCGCCGGCGGCCAAGAGAACGCCATGACCCATAGGGTGCTTCTCGCAGCCGCGGCAGCGGCATGTTCTCTTTTCCTCGCCCCGCACGTCGCGAGCGCGATCAGCACCGACGAAGCGTCGACCGTGCTCGCCAAGCACAAGACGTACGTCGGCTGGGCGTACGGCGACGGCGCGCTCAAGAGCGCCCGCACCACCGTCGTCGCCGAGCGTGCGGCCGACGCGCCGACGCCGAAGCCGGATGCGACGCCCGACCCGCTCGGCCCCGCGAACGGAACGACCGTCGAACTCCGCCGCGAGCTGCTCTACAAAGCGTCGACCACCTCGTACGGCATCGAGAACTCGGCCGAGGGGTTCACCGGCGCCGTCTTCTGGCGGTCGAACCACAACGGCCAGACGGTCACCCGTCGCGGCCGTGACGCGCAAGAGGCGCTGACGGAGGACGTCATCGAGGCGGAAGCGTTCAGCGAAGCGCCCGTCACGTCGCGGCCGGACGCGCAGTTCGAAGGGAAGAAGGCCGCGGTGCTGCGCGTGCAGCCGAAGACCGCGGTCCCCGCCGACGTCTTCTTCGACCGCGACACCGGCGCGATGCTCGGCTACACCATGCAGCCCGACGTCCCGCTCGAACGGTACACGCTGCACGTCGTCTCGTACGCCGAGTTCGCACCCGGGAAGCGCTACGTCGCAAGCTATCGCTACAACGACTCGAAGCGGCTCGTGGTCGTGAAGAAGTTCGAGCCGAACGTTCCGGTCTCCGACGCGGAGCTGCACCCGCCCGCGCCGCGAGCGACGTGGACCTTCGGCGAGCCGCGTTCCGTGCCGATCACCATCGTCGCTCACGGCGGGCTCTACAGCGACAGCGGCGGGCGCGCGGTGCACTTCGAGGCCTCGATCAACGGGCACCCCGGTCATTTCCTGCTCGACTCGGGAGCCGGCGGCACGCTGATCTCGGGGCGCTTCGCGAAGGCCGCGGGGCTCAAGCACTTGGGCCGCACGTCGTACAGCGGCGTGAACGGGCGCGGCGTCGCCGCGATCCTGGCCCGCGCCGACACGATCGCGATCGGCGGCAACACGCTCCACAACGTCGTCGTGACCGAGACGGGCAGCGAAGAAGGCGGCGGCGGAGGCGGGCTGGACGGGATCATCGGCTTCGACGCGCTCGCCGGTTCGGTCTTCGACGTCGATCTGATGAAGGGCCGGCTCACGATCTCCGATCCGGCGGCGTACGCGCGCGAAGAGCCGAAACAAGGCGCCTGGGAGTTCACGCCCGACCTCTCGTCGTTCCACATCGGGACGCCGGTCAAGGTCGGGAACACCGTGCTCTCCCAAGTGTGGCTCGACACCGGGAACGACTTCTTCGTCATCCTCCCGCACGAGCTCGAGAAGAGCAACTACGCGCTGGTCAACGAGATCACGCTCCGCAACGGGATGACGCTCGAACAGCGCGTCACCTTCGGCGGCGTCGACGGCGCCGGCGCGGAGCAGGCGAACTGCGCGCGGCTGAACGAGATCCAGATCGGGCCGTACCGCTACCAGAAAGCGCTCTCGTGCTTCGCCCCGAACGACACGTTCGGGATCGACGGCGGTTTGATCGGATTCGACTTCCTGCGCCATTTCAACTGGACGTTCGACTATCCGCACAACCGCGTGGTCCTGACGCCGAACGGCGTGTAGTCGTCTCAGGGGTGTTTCCGGCAATGTTTCTTCGATCACTCGCGGCGGCGCTCGCCGCGACGTTGGTGCTCGGCCTCGTGCCGCAGGCGGCGCCTGCGGCCGACGACGCGGCGGCGCTGCTCGCGAAGCACAAGAGCTTCGTCGGCTGGCAGGGCGGTGACGGCTCGCTGCCGTCGTTGCGCGAGTCCGGGACGGTCACCTACGAAGGACGCGTGATCCGGACGATCGCGGCGTTCCACCGCGGGCCGCTCTTCCGGCTCGTCACGGCGAGCCCGACGCGCGGCTCGCTCGAGGAAGGGTTCACCGGCCGCGTGCTGTGGACGTCGAACCAGAACGGCTTCACCGTGCAGACCGCCGGCGAGCCGGCCCGCTTCGTCTACACCCGCAGCGCGCTCTACGACGAGACGCTGAGCGCGTGGCCGGGGACCGTCGTGCGCACCGAGACGATCGACGGCACCCCGGTGACGTGGGTCCGCGTGCAGTCCGACGTCGGCGTTCCGGCGGAGCTCGCCGTCGATCCGGCGACCGGCGCGTTCAAGCGCGTCGTGCTCGACCCGAACGGCAAGTACGAGACGCGCCTGGACATCCTCGGCTACGCGGACGCCGGCGGCGGCAAGCGGGTCATCTCGTCGTGGCGCTACACGGGCGGAAAATCGGTCTACGCGTACACGAGCGTCGACACGACCGCGCCGGTCACCGACGCGGAACTCCACCCGCCGAAGCAGATCGCCACCTGGACGTTCGACCCCGCGTCATCGACGACGCCGGTGGAGCTCACCGAGCACCGCATCTACGTCAACGCGGTCGTCAACGGCGTGCGCGGGAAGTTCATCCTCGACACCGGCTCGAGCGTGATCGCGTTCACCGACACCTTCGCGCGGCGCGCCGGCGCGAAGCGCGTCGGCACCGCCGGGATCTCCGGGATCGGCGGCTCCGCGCTGGCAAACCTCTACAAGGTCGACACGATCGCGTTCGGCGCGAACACGCTGCACGACGTCGTCGTCTACACCGGTCTCGACGAGCGCGACACCTCGGAGAGCGAAGTCGCGGGACTGATCGGCTTCGATCTGCTCGCCGGCGCGATCGTCGAGCTGGACCTCGACGGGAAGACGCTGCGCATCATGGACCCCGCGAAGGTCCAGCCGGACAGCTCGAAAGGGATCCTCGCGCGCGTCGACCTGACCGACGGAACGCCGCGCGTCGGCATGACCGTCGCCGGCCACGTCCCGGTGCTCGCGACGCTCGACAGCGGGAACCCGCTGCACGTGCTCTTCAGCCAGAGCCTCGTCTCGCGCGACCGCGTCTCGTTCCTCTCCGACCCGTCGAGCCTCGCCTCGCAGCTCGTCTACTACGGCGTGAACGGGAACGAGACCGACCGCTGCGGCCAGTTGCAGAGCCTGGAGCTCGGTCCGGTCGTCTACCGCCCGGTTCCCGCGTGCGCGTCGCCGTCCCAGTCGCACAACGAGGTGCTCGTCGGCCTCGACTTCATCCGCGCGTTCAACATCGTCTTCGACTATCCGGACGGCTATCTGCTGATGATGCCGCGGAAGAGCCCGTAGCGGCGCGCGCGCAGCGAGGAAAAACGCGGTCGGAGGGACTCGAACCCCCAACCTACAAGTTCGTAGCCTGTTGCTCTATCCAATTGAGCTACGACCGCGTGCGTCGCGCGCTTCGTGCGGCGACCTCCTGGGATACGGCGCTCCGCGCGCGATCCCTGCTCTCCGGCGAGCGCCGGGCGAGTGGCGGAGAGGGAGGGATTCGAACCCTCGATACGATGTTACTCGTATAACGGTTTAGCAAACCGCCGCCTTCAGCCGCTCGGCCACCTCTCCAGAAGGCGGGCTTTCGTTGCGCCGCCGGGCGTCGCCTCGTCGGCGGCCGCACCCTCGCTGTGCCGAGGGCTCGGGATGCGCTGCGTGAGCGAAGCGATCCGTTCGGCGATGCGCTCTGCCGCGTCGGGGTGCGCAAGCGCGGCAGCGGCGGAGCGAACGCGCTGCGCCGTCGCCTCGTCGTGCAGCACGGCGTCGACGACGCGCACGAGCTCGCGCGGATTGCGCGCGCGCAGCGCGGCGCCGCGCGAGACGAGATAGCGCGCGTTGCGCTCTTCCTGACCCGGGAGCGGGCGCAGCAGCACCATCGGCAAGCGCGCGGCGAGCGCCTCCGACGTCGAGAGACCGCCCGGCTTGGTGACCAGCACGTCGGCCGCGTGCATCCAGTCGAAGACGTTCTCGACGAAGCCCAGGACGCGCACGTCGCCGCCCTCGCGCCGTGCCTCCTCCGCGAACCGCCGCTCGAGCCGCTTGTTCTTCCCGACGATCACCACCGGCGTCACCGGGACCGCCGCCGCCGACAGCGCGCGAACCGTCGCGGCGACCGGACCGAGCCCGAGCCCGCCGCCCATGACGAGCGCGACCGCGGCATCGCGCGGAAGGCCGAGCGCCTCGCGCAATCCCGCGCGGTCCGGCGGGCGCGCCGCGAAGCGCGGGTCGATCGGGATCCCGTCGACGCCGATCCGCTCGGGATCGATCCCGCGCCCGATCATCGCCGCGCGGATCTCCGGCGTCGCGACGGCGTACGCGTCGACGTTCTTGTAGATCCAGAACGGGTGCACCACGAAGTCGGTGACGATCCCCATCACCGGCAGCGAGGGATCGTAGAGGCGCTTGTACGCCGACATCACGCCGCACGGGAACGCGTGCGTGCAGACGACCGCGCTCGGCTTCGTGCGCTCGATCAGCCGGCGGATGTTGCGCGCGGTGAACTCGCTCGCCCACACGCGGAACCCGCCCGCGGCGGTCGCGCGCTCGGCGCGGTCGTAGATGAACCCGTAGAGCTGCGGGATCGTGCGCACCATCCCGATGTAGCCGTCGCTGACGACCTTCGAGAAGAGCGAGGCCGCGTAGCGGTAGCTGTCGACGACCTCGCCGCGGATGCCGCGCGCGGCGAGGCGCCCGCGCACGGCGTCGGCGGCGGCGCGATGTCCCTCGCCGACGCGCGCGGAGAGGAAGAGAACCGGTCCCTTCGGCAAGCCGCGGGCGGGCTCTACGCCTGTTCCTCCGGCGGAGCCGACTCCTCGGCGAGGACGAAGAA
>DATHLL010000150.1:0-2730 GCA_035488195.1 Candidatus Elarobacter sp.
AGCGCGACCGCGCGCATCGGCGGACGCTCCGCCAGCGTCGCGTTCTCGCGTTTGGCTTCCCACAGCGCGACGGCGATCAGCAAGACCGAGCACACGAATGCGGGCAGCAGACCGGCGGTGAACATCGCCTGGATCGAGACGCCGGTGACCGAGCCGATGATGATCAGCACCAGGCTCGGCGGTATCGTCTCCGCCATCGCGCCCGAGGTCGCGAGCAGCGCGATCATCGAGGTCCGCTTCTGGCCCCGCCGCTCCATGTCGGGGAAGAGCACCGGCGCGACCGCCGCCATGTCGGCGATCTTCGAGCCGGAGATCCCCGACACGAGATACATCGCGCCGACCAGCACGATGTTCAGCCCGCCGCGGAAGTGTCCGACCAGCGCCGCGAGGAACGCGACCAGCCGCCGCGCGATCCCCGCCGTCTCCATCAGCAGCCCGAGGAAGATGAACAGCGGCACCGCGAGCAGCACGAGGTTCGAGACGCCCTCCTGCATCCGCTGCACGACGATATCCGGCCGCACCGAGGTGACGATCAGGATGTAGCTCAGCGTCCCGAGCCCGAACGAGAACGCGATCGGGACCCCGATCGCGACGCACGCGCCGACCAGCACCACGAAGAACAGCACCAGGTTGAAGTTGCCGAGCCCGGCGAACGCGCCGCGCCCGAACCACGCGATCGCGCTGATCACGATCGCCGCCGCGAGCACGCTCAGCAGGATCGACAGATCCGCCTCGCTCAGCCGCAGCAGCGCCAGCACCAGGATCAGCAGCAGCCCGACGATGATGGCGAGGACGACGTACGACTGCGGGATCCCCAGCGCCGGCGTGACGTCGATCTGCTCTTGCTTGAAGAACTTCAGCGTCGCCGGGACCAGCTCGATCACGAAGACCGCGGTCACCACCGAGGAGATCGTCTCGAGCACGCGGCGCGTCCGCGGCGAGGCCCGCCGCACGAGTACCGAGAGGCTGATGTGCTCGCCGCGCCGGTACGCCACGACCGAGCCGAGCATCGCGAGCCACAGGAAGATGATCGTCGCGAGCTCGTCGCTCCACACCAGCGGGTTCCCGAGCACGTAGCGCGTGAAGACGCCGGCGGCGAGGATCACGACCTCGACCAGGACCAGGAACGCCGCCACCGGCTCGACGACCGCGCCGATCGCGCGGTCGATCGCCGCCGCCCACGGCCGCCGGAACGTCAGCGCGGTCGGTTCGGCGGCCGTCTCGGCGACGTGCGCGGTCTGCGCGACACTCATCCGGCGACCGCTACGCGAGCTTGTTCGCGTACTTCTCGAGCGCGGCCCACGCCTTGGGGCCGAACTTGTCGCGCCAGCGCTCGTAGTACTTCGCCTCGGTCAGCTTCTGCTTGAAGCTGTTCTTGTCGACGTCGTTGAACTTCATCCCGCGCCGGGTCAGCTTGTCGCGCACCGAGCGGTTCAGGTTGACGTTGTCGTTGCGCGCCTGCAGCGTCGATTTCGCCATCTCGCGCGAGACGACGTCCTGGATCCCCTTGCCCATCTTGTTCCAGACGTCTTGGTTGAAGAGCGTCCAGTAGCCCGACCAGATGTGGTCGGAGATCGAGACGTACTTCTGCACTTCGTAGAACTTCTGCTGGTCGATGAGCAGCAGCGGGTTCTCCTGCGCGTCGATGACGTGCGTCTGCAGCGCGGTGTAGAGCTCGCTCAGCGCGATCGGCGAGGGCGAGGCGCCGAGCGACTTGAACGTGTCGACGCGGATCTCGCCCGGCGAGACGCGGATCTTGAGCCCGGCCAGATCGCCGACCGTGTGGATCGGCTTCGTCGAGGTGGTGATCTCGCGGAAGCCGTTCTCCCAGATCTTCTCGAGGACGACCATGCCGCTGCGGCTCATGATGTCGTCACGAACGACCTTGCCGAGATCGCCGTCGAAGGCGCGAAAGACGGTCTCGCGATTCGGATACGCGTAGGCGAGGTTCTCGATCGAGGCGAGCGGCGCGATCTGATTGAGGAAGGCGCCCGGCATCGCGACCGATTCAATCGCACCGCTGCGCAGCTGCGCGATCATGTTCGGATCGCTGCCCAGTTGGCTGGTCGGGAACGATTTGAAGACGACGCGGCCGTTGGTCGCCTTCGTGATCCGGCCGAACGCTTCGACCGAGCGGACGTTGACCGGATGCTCCGGCGGCAGATCGAGGCCGTACTTGAGATTGAACTCGGCCGCGCGGGCGGGCGTGATGATGCCGATCCCGGCGAAGGCGGCGGCACTCGCGGCGCCTGCGGCGACGAAGCGCCGGCGATTCATGGACATACGACCTCCCGAAGTTCTTCCGGAGAACAATGTAAATCACGCGCAAGTACGGCCGCGGTATCGGCTCCCACCTGCGTCGGGCCCGGCCGGATCGCCGGCGCGCCGGCCCGGCTGAAGCGCGGGAACGGCGCGTTGATCACGAGCTCACCGGCCGCGTCATCCGCCAAGCGCAGCAGCGAGCCGCGCGCGGCGACCTGCGGATTGCGGGCGACCGAGTCGATCGTCTCGAGCGGCCCCGCCGCGCAGCCCGCGGCGGCGAGCACGCCGATCGCCTCGTCACGCCCGCGCTCCGCGCAGAACGCTGCAATCGCCGCATCGAGCGCTTCCGCGTTCGCGACGCGGTCGGCGTTCGTACGAAAGCGCGGATCGGCCGCCAGCGCATCGCCGCCGACCGTGCGCAGCACGCGCTCCGCGACTTCCTGTGTGCTGCCGGAGAGCGCAACCCAG
>DATHLL010000151.1:0-2605 GCA_035488195.1 Candidatus Elarobacter sp.
GGATCCGCACGCCGATCGTGTCGAGCCGCACCATCAGCTCGGTGAGCGCCTCGGTGTCGCCGGCGGAGACGACCTGCGGCCGGAACAGCGCGATCTGCTCGGCGAGGAGCTGCATGTTGCGCCCCGCCGCGAGCGCGACGACGTCGAACCGGTCGGCGTTGCGCGCGATCACGTCGAGCGCCTGACGCCCGATGCTCCCGGTGCTCCCGAGGATCGCAATCCGCTTTTTCACGAGCCGACCAGCTTGTACTCGGAGATCACGCCGATCAGGTAGAGCGCGAAGTAGAACGCGACGCCGCCGAAGATGTACGAGTCGAAGCGGTCGAGGACGCCGCCGTGGCCGGCGATCAGCGAGCCGGCGTCCTTCACCTGCGCGTCGCGCTTGAGCGCGCTCTCGACGATGTCGCCGGCTTGCGCCGCGACCGAGGTGATCGCGGCGACGATCAAACCCTGCCACCACGCGAGATGGACCGACGGGACGAGCGCGATCGCCGCGCCCGCCAGCAGCGCGGCGGCGAACCCGCCCAGCGCGCCTTCGACCGTCTTCTTCGGCGAAAGCTTCGTGAGCCGGCGGCGCCCGATCGCCGAGCCGACGAGCATCGCGAAGATGTCGGTGAACGCGACGATGAAGATGATCCAGACGGTCCACACGACGCCGTTCTGCAGCGCGCGGATCGCGATGAAGTAGGTCAGCAGCTTGCCGATGTAGAGCACGCCGAGCAGCGTGTAGCCGCTGCGCGCGAAGTAGCCCGACTCGCGGGTGAACGTCGCGGTCGCGAGCGCGATCACGACCGTCGCGGCGAGCAAGATCCCCTCGTAGCGGTGAATCAGACCGAAGTGGGTGAGGATGACGTACGCCCACACCGCGGCCATCGCGACGGGGAGCTCGACAGCCGGGCCTTTCCTCGCGGAAAGCCCGGTGAACTCGTAGATGCAGCCGGTCGCGACCGCGAGCACGAGCAGCGAGAACGCCGGCGGCCACGCGACGCAGGCGAAGCCGACGACGGCGAGCAGCACGCCGATCACGACGCGGCGTGCGCTGACGGCGGGCTTCGGCTTCGGCGCCTTCGCGCGAGCGGCCGCGGCCGAGGCCGCGCCGGTCGTCATGCGGTCCCGATCTTGCGCCGGCGGCGCTGGTACTCGGCGATCGCGTCGGCGAACGCCTCACGGCCGAAGTCCGGCCAGTACGTGTCGCGCAGGACCAGCTCGGCGTAAGCGACCTGGTAGAGCAGGAAGTTCGAGAGCCGCGACTCGCCGCCGGGTCGGATCAGCAAGTCCGGATCGGGCATCCCCGCCGTCGTCAGGTACGACGCCAGCGTGTCCTCCTCGATCGCGTCGGGCTCGAGCGAGCCGCGCCGCACGTCGTCCATCATCCGGCCGACCGCGTCGCGCAGCTCGCTGCGCGCGCTGTAGTTCACCGCGAGGTTGAGGATCAGCCCGGTGTTCGCGGCGGTCTTCGCGACCAGCCCGTCGAGCGATTCCTTCGAGGCGCGCGGGAGCTGCTCGTAGCGGCCGATCACGTTGACGCGCACGTTGTTCCGGCACAGCTCGGCCAGCTCGCTGCGCGCGAAGTAGACGCACAGGTCGAGCAGCAGCGAGATCTCCGTCTTGTCGCGCTTCCAGTTCTCGGTCGAGAAGCCGTAGACGGTCAGCATGGGGATCCCCCAGTCGCTGCACGCGCGCGTGATCTCGCGCAGCGCGACGATCCCGCGCCGGTGGCCTTCGATCGCCGGCATCCGGCGCTCGCGCGCCCAGCGCCGGTTCCCGTCCATGATGATTGCGACGTGCTTCGGCAGCTCCGCCGGTTCGAGCGCGGGGATCACAGCCGTTCGTATCCCTCGTAGCCCGCCAGCAATTCCCACGCCCCGTCGTGCTCCCCGCTCAGCGCGCTCACGCGCAGCGCCCGCAGCACGCCGACGCCGACCGCCGGATACGGCGGCACCAGCACCCGAAACCGCAAGGGCCGGTCCCCCAGCGCCGCGCGGGCCTGCACCCAAGGTAAGAGCACCAAATCGTCGCGGTTCTGCAGCATCGTTGCACCGGGATTCGCCCGAAGGGCGAGGTTCGAGACGCTCGTCAAGAGCGCTCAAACCTCCATGATTTCTTTTTCTTTGCCGTGGACGAGGTCGTCGATCTGCTTGACGTACTTGTCGGTCAGCTTCTGCACCTGATCCTGACCGCGCTTGATCTGATCGTCGGTGATCGTCCCCTTCTTCGCCAGCGCCTTGACCTCGTCGTTGGCGTGGTGGCGCAGGTTGCGGATCGCGACCTTGTGCTCTTCCGACTTCTTTTTGACGAGCTTGACCAGGTCTTTGCGGCGCTCTTCGGTCAGCGGCGGGATCGAGAGGCGGATCGTCGAGCCGTCGACGTTCGGGTTCAGCCCGAGGTCGCTGGTCTCGATCGCCTTGCGGATCGCGCCGACGGTGCTCTTGTCGAACGCGGTGACCAGCAGCGAGCGGCCGTCGGGGGAGTTCACGCTCGCGACCTGCTTGAGCGGGACCGAGGAGCCGTAGGCCTCGACATGCAGGCGGTCGAGGAGCGCCGGGGAGGCCCGGCCGGTGCGGATCGAGGCGAAATCGCTCGTCGTCGCCTCGATCGCCTTCTT
>DATHLL010000152.1:0-8001 GCA_035488195.1 Candidatus Elarobacter sp.
TCGACGCTGACCACGTCACCGCGGTCGGCCCGAATGCCGGTCGCGGCCGCCGCGAGCGCGCGAATCTTCGCGAGATCGAGCCCACGCGCGGCGTCGACGAAGACCGCGACCGTGAGCCGCGCGGTCGCGTCCGGCGCGGCGACGCGGTGCTCCTCGCGCACGTCGCTGCCGCGGTCCTCGGTCGCGCTGGCCTTCGAGTACTTCTTCGCGTTCGAGGCGTAGCGCTCGTCGCTGGTGCTGCGCGCTACGCTGCCGCCGAGCGCGGCGCGGCGGACGGCGCGGACGTCGCGCCGCTCGCCCAGCGGCTCGCGGTGGACGCGCACGATCGTCGCGCCGGCGCCGAACGCCGTGTCGAGCGCGCTCTGCAGCGCCGTCTGCACGTCGTTCCCGTCGTCGCCGCGCTCGCCGTCGAGCGCGAGGCCGCGGTCGTCGAGCACGGTCACGCGCTCGGCGGCGAGCCCCGGGACGCCGCCCGCGACGAACGCCTCGATCCCGGCGACGGTGCGCGCCGAGAGCCGCGCGCCCGGCGCGAGCGTCACCCGAACGCTCGCGCTCGCGTCGCGCCGCTGCTCGTCGGCGTAGACGCCGGCGCTCGCGGGCGCGATCACGACGCGGGCGTCGGCGATCCCCTCGATCCCGCGCAGCCCGAGCGCGAGATCGGCGGCGAGCGCGTCGCGCGTCTGCGCCTCGAGCACGGTCTGCGGCGTGAGCGCGCCGACGTGCGCGAGCGCTTCGTCGCTTCCCGCGAGGTGCGCGTGCGGGACGCCGGCGAGCGCGAGCTTCAGCAACAGCTCGCCGCGCTTCGCGCGGTCGACGCGCACGTTGTCGGCGCCGCTCGCGTGCGGAACGTTCCACGCCGCGAGCCGCTGCTCGACCTCGGCGAGCTGATCGGCGCGCAGCGGCGTCGCGAACAGCGCGACGCGCGTATCGCGCGACGCCGACCATCCCAGCAGCGCGACCGCGACCAGCGCGACGAACGCGCCGAGCCCGACGAGCCGCGCGCGCGCCGACGACGCGCGCAGCCGCTGCACCACCGCCGCGACCGTCATCGCTCAGATCTGCATCCCGAGCAGCGTCGAGACCGACTGCGCCGCGCGCTGCGCCGCCGACGCGGCGACCTGCAGCGCGATGTCCGCGCGCGCCCGCTCGACGACCATCTCCTGCAGCCCGCCGCGGTGCGCCGCGAACGCGGTCTCGGCGCGATCGGCGCCGGTGAGGATCGCCCCCGCCGCGTCGAGCAGCCGCGCGAACGCGTTCGCATCCGCGTCGGCGTGCGCGGCCTGCGGCCCGTGCGGCGCGACGGGCCCGTCAGGGATCAGCACGTCGACGCGCATCACACGCGCCCCACGTCGATCGTGCGTTCGGCGAGCCGCTTTCCGACGTCGAACACCGACGCGTTCGCCTCGTACGCGCGCTGCGCGTCGAGCACGGCGATCATCTCGGTCAGCGCATCGGCCGTCTCGCCCGACGGAACCGTTCCGACGAGGCGGCTCGCCGCCGCATCGGACTCCGCGTCGTCGTCGTCGTCCGGCACGCCGAGAAACGCGTCCGCCGGATCGGCCTTCGCGAACCGCGCGACGAGCCGCGGATACGGATGCTCCGGCGTCGAGGCCTGCGCCGCGGCGACGTTGCGCGCCGCGACGTCGAGGAGCGTGCGCTGGACGTTCATCCCGCCGGCCGCGACCGACAAGAGATCGAACTCGCTCATTTCGCCACCGTTCGCAGCTCGGCGACGTGCGCGCGGAGCGCGCCGAGCAGCGCTTCCTGGAAGAGGGCGGCGCGGGCGAGCCGCGCCGACGCGCGCTCGTCGCGCGCGGCGCCGGGCGCGAGGGATTCGAGCTGGCGGCGGGCGTCGAGCGCGGCGCCGCCGGTCGGGAAGATCGGATCGTTCGTCATGCACCCAGCATGCCGGATCGGCGTGAGCGGAACGTTGCCGCGAAGTGAGGAACTTGTGCGCGTGCCGTTCCGTCGAAGGAGTCGAAGGCAGCGGAACCCCTCCACCACCGCTGCCTTCTCCCTGTGGCCGACGCGGTGAGCTCGCCTCAGCCGGGACCGGCGGCCGACGCGCTCGCCGCGCTGCGGCAGCGCGCCGCCGCGCTCGGCGACCCGGCGCTGAAGGCCGCGGTCGCGAACGCCGAGCGCGCCTACGAGACGCTCGCGCTCGACCGGGCCGCGCTCCAGAGCCGCCTCGCGGCCTCCTCGACGAACGCCGAGCGCGAGCTGAGCAAGCTGCGCACGCTGGGCCGCGTCGCCGAGACGGTCAACTCCTCGCTCGAGCTCGACGAGGTCTTGCGCAGCGTGCTCGACACGGCGGTCGACGTGATGAAGGCCGAGCGCGGCTTCCTGATGATCGCGAACCCCGACGGCAAGCTGGAGCTGACGACGACCTACGGGATCGACCGCGCGACGGTCGAGGGCGACGACATGCGCCCGTCGCAGACGACGGTGCGCCGCGTCTTCGAGACCGGCGAGCCGATCGTGACGACCGACGCGCAACAGGACCCGCGCTTCAACGTGAACCTCTCCGTGCGCGCGTTACGCCTGCGCTCGATCATCTGCGTCCCGCTCTCGATCAAGGAGCGCACGATCGGCGTCGTCTACCTCGACTCGCGCCTCGCGCCGGGCCTCTTCTCGCCGCACGATCCGGACTTGCTCACCGCGTTCGCGAACCAAGCCGCGCTCGCGATCGAGAACGCGCGCCTCTTCGACGCGCTGCGCGCGCAAGTCATCGAGATCAGCCGCCTGGAACAGCTCCAAGCGCGCATCCTGGCGTCGATCACGAGCGGCGTGATCACGCTCGACGGCCGAGGCACGATCGCGACCTTCAACGACGCCGCCGCCGAGACGTTCGGCGTCCCCGGCACGACGATGATCGGCAAGCCCGCCCGCGCCCTCGAAGCGCTGATCCCCGGGATCACGACGATCATCGGAGACAACCTGCTCCCCACGCAACCCGCCGAGCTCGAAGCCCACCACCCCACCCGCGGCGCCTTGCAACTGGAAGTCCGCACCGCCCCGCTCGACCTCCCCGACGCCGTCGGCCCCCACGGCTGGGCGATCGCCGTCACGGACCTCACCGAACGCCGCAAGCTCGAGCGCCTCCACGCCGCCGACGTCGAACAGCGCCGCGCGATCAGCGACGCCTTCGCCCGCTACCTGGCCCCGCACGTCGTCGAACAACTGATGCGCGCCCCCGGCGGCGTCGCATTAGGCGGTGAACGCGCAACCGCGACGATCCTCTTCGCCGACATCGTGGCGTTCACCGAACTCGCCGAACGCCTCGACGCCGAGCACGTCGTCGAGATCCTGAACCACTTCTTCAGCGACGCGGTCCAGATCGTCTTCGAACACGACGGCCTGCTGGACAAGTTCTACGGCGACGGCCTGATGGTCGTCTTCGGCCCCCCACGCGTCCGCGACGACGACGCGACGCGCGCGATCGACGTCGCCACGGCCCTCCACCGCGCCGCCGCAAAGATCCAAGCGCAAGGCAAACCCTTGCAGCTGGCGATCGGCGTCGCCACCGGCGACGTCGTCGCCGGCCACATCGGCAGCCCCAAACGCATGGACTACACCGTGATCGGCGACGCCGCCAACCTCGCCAGCCGCCTCCAAGGCGCCGCCCCGCCCGGACGGACGTACGTCGACGAACGCACCTACCAGCGCCTGCAGCGCCAACCCGCCGCAGAGAAGCTGATCGCGAAAATCCGCGGCAAAGCCGAGCCGGTCACGATCTACGCCGTCGGCTGACCACGCGATCCGTAGAACTACGGACGGCCCGCCTCACCGCCGGGCGCTATCGTGACGGCATGATGACGAACGCCGCTGCCGCCCTCGACCCGCTCGCCGCCGCGACGGCGATCGCCCGAACCGCCCGCCGCAAAGCCGACCGCACCGAAGACGCCCACGGCCTGGCCGCGGTCGCCGCGCTCGGATCGGGAGTCATCGTCTCGCTCCTCGCGATCGCCTTCATGGTGACGAGCCCCGCGACGATCCCGATGTGGTGCGCAGCGCACGGTGGGTGCCCGTGATCACCCTTCGACAGGCTCAGGGTGACATTGCGGCCACGGCACGAGACGACGGCTAAGAAGGGGTGCCGAGCGACGATCGTGCCGGTGTCGCGACGATCGTGCCGGTCCTTGCGACAACCGTGCCTGTGTCGCGTGGTGTGACATCATCTCGTCGGACACTCTGAACGAGCGGAGCGCAGGATGCGCGGGAGCGACGTGAAGACGTAGCAAGGCCCGGACAGGATGTCCGGGCCTTGCGTGTCCGACGAGGTGATGTCGCACCGCGCGACACCGCCACCAAGCCTCAGCGCTTGGAGAACTGGAACCGCTTGCGGGCCTTCTTGCGCCCGTACTTCTTCGACTCTTTCTCCCGCGGATCGCGCGTCAGCAGCCCATTCTTCCGCAGCGGCTCCCGCAGCGACTCATCCATCTCCAACAGCGCCCGCGCAATGCCATGGCGGACGGCGCCCGCCTGCCCCGAGACCCCGCCACCCTCGCACTTCACGTCGACGTTGAACCGCGAAAGGGACTGCGTGACCTCGAGCGGCTGCCGCACGATCATCTGCAGCGTAGGCCGCGGAAAGTACTCGTCGACCGGCTTCTTGTTGACGGTGATGACGCCCTGACCGAGCGTGAGCCGGACCCGCGCGATGCCGCGCTTGCGGCGACCGGTTCCGTTGAAGAGATCGGAAGTCTGCATCTAGACGAGGGCCTTCGGCTGCTGAGCCGTGTGCGGGTGATCGGTTCCGACGTAGACCTTCAGCCGCCCGAGCTGCACGTCGCGCATCCGGTTGGTCGGGAGCATCCCGCGAACGGCGCGCTCGACGAGCCGCTCGGGATACTTCTCACGGACCTGCGAGGCCGTCTCGGTGCGAAGCCCGCCCGGATAACCGGAATGGCGGTGGTAGACCTTCTGGGTCCACTTCCGCGGCGCGAGCTCGACCTTGTCGGCGTTGATCACGATCACGTGATCGCCGTCGTCGATGTGGGGCGTCCAGGTCGGCTTGGTGCGGCCGGAGAGCGCGCGCGCGATGCGGACCGCGAGCGTGCCGAGCCGCTGCCCGGTCGCGTCGACGATGTACCAATCGTGCTGGGTCTCGGCCGTCTTCTGAAGGTATGTGCGCATGGGTCCGTCGGAACGTCAAGAACGCCGCGGACAGCGCCACGGCAACCTACGCAGTATACGGGTCAGCGTCCCCGGAAGTCAACCGCGGCCAGCTCGCTCAGCCGCCCCGGCTCCACGAGCACCAGCCCCCGCAGCCGGCTCCCGCGCACCAGCCCGGCCCGCGCGAAGGCCGCCACCGCCGCCGAGGCCGACTCCCGGGTCGTCCCGGCCAGCCCGGCCAGATCTTCCTGCGAGAGCGGCAGCTCCAGCCGCACCGCCCCGCCCGCCAGCGGCGCCGAGGCCGCCTCGGCGATCTCCAGCAGCGCCCCGGCGACCCGCGCCTCGACGCCGGCCCGGCTGACCGCCTCGAGCTTCCGCTGCACCGCCAGCGTCCGCCGCGCCAGACTCCGCCCCAGCGCCGCCCACAGCCCCGGCACGTCGTCGGCATGGCGCTCCAGAACGCCGGGCGCGAGCAGCAGGACGACCGCCTCGGTGACCGCCTGCGCCCCGCTCTCCGCGGACCGCTCCCCGAACAGCGCCCCCGGCGCGAGCACCTCGCCCGGCCCCGCGAGGACGAGCGTGACGTCCCGCGCGAACGCCGCGCGCCGGAAGACCCGCAGCCACCCCGCGACGACGACCGCCACGGCCGCCGCGTCCAGCGGCACGACGGCGCGCCGGGGGAGCCGCTCCAGACGCCCCTCCGGCCCCAGCCGCTCCAGATCGCCGGCGCTCATCGCGGACACCCGACGGGTGTGCGGACGACGGCGCCCGCCCTCCTCCGGGAAGAACCTCGCCATGGACGTGGTGGACGCCCAACGAATCCTCGACCTCCCCGAGGACCAGATCGACACGCTTCCGTTCGGCCTGATCGGCGTGGACGCGGCCGGAACGATCGATCAGTACAACGCCTACGAGTCGCGCCTCTCGCGGCTCTCGAAGGACCGCGTGATCGGCCGGAACTTCTTCACCGAGGTCGCACCGTGCACGGCCGTCAAGGAGTTCCAGGGCCGCTTCGAGCGCTTCGCGGCCGAGCCCGGCCCGGGCGCCGAGTCGTTCGATTTCGAGTTCCGCTTCCCGTTCGGGCTGCAGTTCGTGAGCATCACGTTCCTGCGAAGCGGCAAACCCGAACGTCAAATCAAGATTCTCGTCAACCGATACGACGAACAGGAGGGCCCTCGGCCCCGTCGTCCCCGGTCGGAGGATCCATGAGCACGCTCGACGCCGTCCTGGCCGTCGCCGCCGCCGCAGCGGCGGTCGGCGCGGTCATCGCCCTGCTGGCATACCGCCGCGCCGACGCCGCCCTGCGGGCGCAGCAGGCGACGCTGCGCGGCGCCCTCGACGTCGCCGGGGCCGAGGCGCTCGAAGACGTGGTCGAGGCGCTGGTCGACGCGCGCCGGCGCAGCGAGGGGATCGCGGCGCTCGCGCCCGCGGTCGACGAGCTCGCCGAGCGCCAGCAACGGATCGCCGACGCGGTGAACGCGCGCGACGCCGTCGGGACGAAGGCGCAGGACGCACTCAAGGCCGCGCTCGCCGAGCAGAACGCCGCCGGCACCGCGGTCGGCGAGCTCACCGCCGCGGTCGTGCAGGCCGGCGCGAGCGTCGAGGAGACGGTGACCGCGATCAGCATGGTCTCCGGCAACATCACCGGGCTGGCCGACAACGTCGGCAACGTGAGCTCGTCGATCGGCGAGCTCGCGGTCTCGGTGAACCAGGTCGCATCGAGCGCGCGCGAAGCCTCGACGCTCTCGCTCGAGGCCGACCGGAAGGCGAAGGACGGCGGGATCGCGGTCGAGCGGCTCGTGCGCTCGACGCGCGAGGTCGCCGACGACATCACCGCGGTCGTCGCGAAGATGCAGGAGCTCGGGAGCGCCTCGGAACGGATCGGCGCGATCGTCGAGGTGATCGACGCGATCGCCGATCAGACGAACCTGCTGGCGCTGAACGCCGCGATCGAGGCGGCGCGCGCCGGCGAGCACGGCCGCGGGTTCGCGGTCGTCGCCGACGAGGTGCGGAAGCTCGCCGAGAGCTCGGCGCAGTCGACGCGCGAGATTGCGAGCCTGGTCAAGGACATCCAGGCGAAGACCGGCGAGGTCGTCAAGTCGACCAGCAGCTCCGGCGCGAAAGCGGAGAGCGGGCTGCAGATGGCCGACGTCGCGGGCCGCGCGATCGGCGACATCTCCTCGGCGGTCGGTGAGGCGAACCGCCTGATCGAGCAGATCTCGATGGCGGCGCGCGAACAGGCCGGCGGCGCGTCGGCGATCGTGAACTCGGTCGAGCAGATGAACGGCCTGATGCGCGACGCGGTGCGCTCGCTCGACGAGCAGAACGTCGCGAACCACCAGATCGTCGACATCATCGCCGCGATCCAGCGCAACGCCGGCGGCGTCGAAGAGGCGATCGCGCGCCAGCGCGCCGCCTGCGACGAGCTGCTCGGCGTCTCGAAGTCGCTCGCCGCCGCGAGCCGCGCGACGAAGGACGCCGTCGCCGGCGGCGACGGGATCGCCGAGACCGTCCGCGAGCGCGTCCTAGCGATCACGGGCGGCTCGGGCGAAGCCCGAACGCGACGGATTCCCGCGTAGCGGGAACCCACTCAGGGCGCGGGCTCGACCGGGCGGTACGTGTCCAGATCGGCGTAGCGGACGCCGGCGAGATAGAGCCCGTGCGCGGGCGCGGTCTCGCCTGCGGCGCCGCGCTCGCGTAACTCCAGCGCCCGGCGGGCGAACGCGACGTCGCGGTAGCCGGTGGCGCACCCGACGAGCGTCCCGACGATCACCCGCACCATACGGTGCAGGAACGCATTCCCGCGCACGGTGATCCGCACGAGGTCGCCGCGCCGCACGAGCTCGATCGCGCGCACCTCGCGGACGGTTCCGCCGCGCTCCGGCA
>DATHLL010000153.1:0-5503 GCA_035488195.1 Candidatus Elarobacter sp.
GTGCTGCACGCGCCGAGCGACGCGGCGCGCGCGCAGCGCTACGCGACGCTCTACTCGCGGATCGGCACCGAGAACGTGAACCCGATGCTCGCGGTGCACAGCGACCGCCGCGCGCTCGCCCACGCCCGCTACGCGCAAGGCCGCATCGAGCAGACGCTCGGGCGGCGTGAGGCCGCGGTCGCCGCGCTCACCGAAGCGTTCGGCGTGTTCGAGGCGGCATCGTTCCATTATCGTGCCGTTCTCGCCGCGACGGCGCTGGCCGAGCTGACGGGCGAAGAGCGCTGGCGCGACGCGGCGCTCGGCCACGCGGCGAAGTATCCGGACTGCCCGCTCGCGACCGCCGCCGAACGCTCGGTGCGGCTCGAGCAGGCGATGCCGCAGCAGCTCTCCCCGGTGCAGCGGCAGATAGCGCGCGCGCTGTGGAGCGGCGCCGAGCTCCCCGAGCTCTCGCGCCGATTCAGCCGCAGCCTGTACCGGATCCAGCGCCAGGTCGACGCGATCTTCGCCGCCTTCGGCGTCGACTCGGCCGCCGAGCTCTACGACGAAGCGCGCCGACGAGGGCTCGCGTGATCCAGTTCCTCGCGTCTCTGCTGGCGCTCGCGCTCGCCACCGTCGCCGCCGTGATGGCGGCGCGGTGGTGGACGCGCGGGCGCACGTTCATGGAGACGGCGCGGAGCATCGCCGCCGACGCGGTCGAGCGGCGCTACAACGTGCTCGAAGCGGTGCGCGACGGCGTCTACATCGTCGACGACCACCTGCGCGTCACGCACGTGAACGAAGAAGCGGAGCGGCTCCTCCACCGCACCGCCGACGAGATGATCGGGATGGAGCTGCAGGAGGTCGTCGACCCGCTCGCCTCCGAGCTCGTCCCCGACATCCGCGCGGCGCGCCGCAGCGGCGTCCCGATCGAGCGCGTCCACGCGTTCCCCGCGCTGCAGACCTGGGTCGAAGTGCGGATCCTGCCGGCCGCCGACGAGACGCTGGTCTCGCTGCTGGACGTCAGCGCGCAGACGATCGCCGAGTCGCAGCTCCACGAGAACGCGCACAGCTTGCAGATGGTCGCGAACAACGTCGACGCGATCCTCTGGACGGTCGGGCGCGACGGGCGCTTCACCGCGGTCTCCGGCGGCGCGCTCGACGAGCTCGGGCTCGACAGCGCGGGCCTCGCCGGCCAGCCGTGCACGGCGCTGGTCGCCGAGTCGGTCGTGCGCGACGTCTTCACCGGCCGGCACGTGCGCGTCGAGAACGCGCACGGCGACCACTGGCTGCGCCACCACGTCGAGCCGCTCGCCGACCGCAACGAGAACATCGTCGGCGCGGTCGGCGTCTCGATCGACATCACCGAGCTCAAGCGCACGCAGCGGCAGCTCTTCGACGCCGCGCACCGCGACCGGCTGACGGGGCTTCCGAACCGCTTCTCGCTCGATCAGCGGGTGCACGAAGCCGTCGCGCTCGCCGCGCGCGAGGAGCGCCGCATCGCGCTGCTCTTCCTCGACCTCGACCGCTTCAAGGCGATCAACGACACGCTCGGCCACGGCGCCGGCGACGAAGTGCTGCGCGAAGTGTCGGGGCGGCTGCAGAAATGCCTGCGCGGCGGCGACTTCATCGCGCGGACCGGCGGCGACGAGTTCGTCGTGATCATGCAGTCGGCCGCGGGCGCGCAGGACGTCGAGATCCTCTCGCAGCGGCTGATCAAGGCGGTCGCCTCGCCGATCCAGCTCCCCGAGCGCGAGGTCTACGTCGGCGTCAGCATCGGCGCGGCGCTCTACCCCGAGCACGGCACGGACGCCGGCGCGCTCACCGCGCACGCCGACGCGGCGATGTACCGCGCGAAGGGCAGCGGCGGCAGCGCCGTCGCGATCTACGACGAGTCGATCCACGCGCAGGACGCGGAGCGCTTCGCGCTCGAGGCCGACCTGCGCAGCGCGCTCCAGCGCGGCGAGCTGGAGCTCGAGTACCAGCCGCTGTTCGACCTCGACCGCCGCACGATCGTCGGCTGCGAGGCGCTCGTGCGGTGGCGGCACCCCGAGCGCGGGACGGTTCCGCCTTCGGTCTTCATCCCGATCGCCGAGGAGTCGTCCGCCATCGTCGACATCGACCGCTGGGTGCTGCGCCAGGCGTGCGCCGCGGCGGCGACGTTCCGCGCGATCGAGCCCGACTTCCGCATCGCGGTGAACCTCTCGGCGCGCGACCTGCGCGAGTCCTCACTCCCGGCGACGGTCGCCGCGACGCTGGAAGAATATGCGATCCCCGCGCCCGCGCTGATCCTCGAGGTGACGGAGACCGCGGCGCTCGACGACACGGCGCTGCCGGCGCTGCAGCGGCTGCGCGAGCTCGGCGTGCAGCTCGCGATGGACGATTTCGGGATCGGCTACAGCTCGCTCGCGCACTTGAAGCGCCTGCCGATCACGATGCTCAAGATCGACCGCACGTTCGTCCGCGACATCGCGGAGGACGAGTCCGACAGCGCGATCGTCGTCTCGATGATCCACATCGCGAAGGCGTTCGGTCTCCGCGTCGTCGCCGAAGGGATCGAGACCGAAGAGCAAGCCGCCCTCGTCACCGGCATGGGCTGCGACGAAGGCCAGGGCTACCGCCTTGGGATGCCCCAGCGCTTCGACGCGCTCCTGGCCCTCATCCGCGCAGGACGCCGGCCGAACCTGCGGCTGGTGGAGATGAGCGCCTAACCGCGCCTAGCGCGCGAAGATCTCGATCGTGTAGTGATCGGGGTCCGTGACGAACAGCGCGCGGCCGCCGCCGTCGCGGTCGTACGTCGCGGTGCCGGCGCGCGCGGCGATCGCGTCGAGCGCAGCGACGTCGGGGACGCGGAGGCCGAGCTCGAACTTGGCGCGTTCGGTCGGCGGAGCGTGCTCGAAGACGATCGTGAAGTCGCCGAAGACGATCCGGATCGCATCGCCGCGCCGGACCGGCTCGACGCCGAGCACGTCGCGGTAGAACGCCTCCGTCGCGTCGATGTCCGAGACGCCTAGCGTGAGCTGCACGGGAACGATTCCGCCCGTTCCGTCCATCGTCGTCCTCTACGGCGCCGGATAGTGCGAGTCGTCGCCGTACGGCACGAACAGCGTGTGCTCGCTTTGGAAACGAAGCTTTATCGTGCCAACACGCCCGTTACGGTGCTTCGAGACGATGAACTCCGTCGCGTCGGGATCCGGCGACGTTTCCTTGTTGTAGTACACGTCTCGATAGAGAAACGTCACGATATCGGCTTCTTGTTCGATACTGCCCGAATCACGCAAGTCTGAAAGTAGCGGTCTCTTATCCTGCCGCGACTCCACCGCACGATTCAATTGCGCGAGAGCGATGATCGGCACGCCGAGGTCTTTTGCCGTGGCTTTCAGCGTGCGGCAAATGTCCGAGAGCTCTTCGTTTCGGTTCACCGTTTTGCCCAGCGTCGAGGGACGGACGAGCTGCAGGTAGTCGATGAAGACGCACGCCAGGCCGTAGGCCGATTTCAGGCGGCGCAGGCGGGAGCGGATCTCCGTCACCGTGACGGCGCCGGCGTCGTCGAGGTAGATCGGCAGCTCGTGGAGGACGCCCATCGCGTGGCCGATCTTCTCCCAGTCGCGGTCGGCGATCGCGCCGCGGCGGAGCTTCGAGGCGTCGAGCTTCGCTTCCGAGGACAACAGGCGCTCGACGAGCTCCTGTTTCGTCATCTCGAGCGAGAACACGGCGACGGGCTTCTTCTCGTCCTTCGCGGCGGCGACGGCCATGTTCAGCGCGAGCGAGGTCTTGCCCATCGCGGGGCGCGCCGCGACGATGATCAGGTTGCCGGGCTGCCAGCCCGCGGTGTAGTCGTCGATGTCGCGGAAGCCGGACGTCACGCCGGTGCGGTCGCCCTTCTGCTCGTGCCGCTTCTCCAGCGACTGGAACACGCCGAGCAGCAGCGAAGGCACCGCGGCGAACGCGTTGTGATCGCTGCGGTTGCCGACCTCGTAGACGACCTGCTCCGCACGGTCGATCGCGGCGGGGACGTCTTCCTCCGACTCGAAGCCGAGCCGGGTCACCTGCGTGCCGGCGTGGATCAGCCCGCGCAGCGTCGACTTCTCGCGCACGATCCGCGCGTAGTACTCGGCGGACGCGGCGGTCGGCACCGTGTCCATCAGCGAGTTCAGGTACGCCATCCCGCCGATCTTGTCGAGCATCCCGCGGTTGCGGAGCTCCTCGGCGAGCGCGACCTTGTCGAGCGGCTCGCCGCGCTCGTAGAGCGCGTAGAGCGCGAGATAGATCGTCTCGTGCAGCGAGGCGTAGAAGTCCGACGGCTGCACGATCTCGCTGACCGTCGCCATCATCTCCTTGTCGACCAGGATCGAGCCGAGCAGCGCCATCTCCGCCTCGAGGTTGCTCGGCGGGATGCGGTCGACGGTCGAGACGAACGGAGCGACGTTCAACGGGCGGCTTTCGTGCGAGTCCGCGTGCGAAGCGCGGGAGGCGGCGGAACGCGCACGCCTAGAGCGGCGAGCGCTTCCGCAACGGTTCCCACCGTGACGATCTCGATTCCTTCGGGGGTCGCGTCGATCTCGCGCGCGTTTTCGCGCGGCATGAGGAGCGTCTTCATCCCCGCTTGACGCGCGGCGTACAGTTTCTCCACAATTCCACCGATTGCGCGAACGTTTCCCACGAGCGAGACCTCGCCGGTCACCGCGACGTCCTGCGGGAGCGGCGTGTGCGTCAAGGCGCTGTAGAGCGCCAGGAAAAACGCCAGCCCCGCCGACGGCCCGTCGATGTTCCCGCCGCCGACGACGTTGACGTGCAGGTCGAAGTCGGCCGGATCGATCCCGCTCACCGCCCGCACGACCGAGGTCGCGTTGAAGACCGCGTCGCGCGCCATCGAGCCGGCCGTGTCGTTGAAGCGCACCGTCCCCTTGCGAGCCTCGCGCGCCGGGAACGCCGCCGCCTCGATCTCGACGATCGAGCCGACGTACTGCAGTACGCCGAGCCCGAACGCCTTCCCGACCTCGCGCGCGCGGCGCGCGCGCGCCGGGGTGTGCTGCACGATCCGCCCGGCCTGCACGACCTCGAGGACGTCCACCTCGCGCACCGTCGCGCCGCGCGTCCCGCCGGCGCGCTCGAGCGCGTGGCCGTACGCGTCGGCGAGGATCTGCACCGCCTTGCGCCCTTCGATCGTGTACGATGCGATCAGGTCGGGGACGCGCCGCAGCAGCTTTGCGCCGAGCCGCGCCGCCGCTTCGCGGACGATCCGCGCGACCTGCGTCTGCGTGAGCGGCTCGAAGTAGACCGCGGCGCAGCGTGAGCGGATCGCCGCGTCTATCGCCTCCGGATCGCGCGTCGTCGCGCCGATCAGGACGAAGTCGGCCGGCGCGCCGTCGCGGAACAGCTTCTTCACGTACGCCGGAACGTTCGGGTCGTGCTCGTCGTAGTACGACGACTCGAACGTCACGCGCTTATCCTCGAGCACCTTCAGCAGCCGCGTCTGCATCGCCGGGTCCATCTCGCCGATCTCGTCGATGAACAGCACGCCGCC
>DATHLL010000154.1:0-2999 GCA_035488195.1 Candidatus Elarobacter sp.
AAGATCATCGGCGAGGCGCTCACCGACATCGAGACCGGCGCGAAGAAAGAGGCTCTGCGCGCGCGCGTCGCCGAGCTCACCGCCCACCACGACGTCCCGTAGATGACGGCCGGCCCCGGCGCCGTCATCGAGCCGCGATGACGTCGGCGACGGCGCTCGAGACCGAGCGCCTCGTGCTTCGCGAGCCGGCGCCCGGCGACGCCCCGGCGCTGCTCGCATACCATGACCGCAACCGCGAGCGGCTGGAGCGCTGGGATCCGCCGCGCGGAACCGAGCTCGCACAGCACGCGGCGTGGATCGCGTGGCGGACCGGCGAGAGCGCGGCGGGCCGCGCGCGGTCGTGGATCGCGTTCGACCGCGGATCGCCGGCCGCCATCGCCGGCGAAGTGCAGCTCGACGGGATCACGCGCGCGCCGCAGCACTCCGCGATGATCGCGTACTCGGTCGACGCGGCGTACGAGGGGAAAGCCTACGCGAGCGAAGCGGTCGCGGCGGTCATCGCGTACGCGTTCGGCGCGCTGGCGCTCGAGTCGCTGAGCGCGACGTACGATCCGGCGAACGAGCGCAGCGGCGCGCTGCTGCGGCGGCTGGGGTTCACCGAGATATCGCGCACCGCGCCGATCCCCGGGTTCGAGCAGCTCATGCGGGCGCAGGTGCTGATGATGCTCGCGCGCCCCGCGTGAGCGTTCGGCTGGAGTCGCCGCGGCTGATCCTGCGCGAGCCGGAAGAGCGCGACGCGCCGGCGCTGCTGCTCTACCACCAGTTCAACGAGGAGCGCTTCGCGCGCTGGGAGCCCGAGCGGCCCGACGACCTCGTCCACTATCTGCGCTGGGTGCAGTGGCGGCGCGGCGAGAGCGCGATCGGCCGCGGGCTCTCGCTGCTGGCGTTCGACCGCACCGCGCCCGACGCGCTGGTCGCGATCGTGAACCTCTACGAGATCATCGCGAGCTCGGCGCACAGCGCGGTCCTCGGTTACTCCTGCGACGGCGCGTACGAGGGCCGCGGGTTCGTCCGCGAAGCGGTCGAGGCGACGATCGCGCACGCGTTCGGCGCGCTGAACCTGCACCGGCTCAGCGCGAACTACCACCCCGCGAACGAGCGCAGCGGCGCGCTGCTGCGCCGGCTCGGCTTCGTGGTCGAGGGCTACGCGCGCGACATGATCTACCTGCGCGGGACGTGGCGCGACCACGTCCTCACCTCGCTGACGAATCCCGATTGGACACCGCCGGGCAGGGCGAGCGAACCCTAGCCGCGACCATGTTCGGCGTGTCTTCCGCGCCGCTGATCGTCGACCACCCGGCCGTCCAGGACCGCCTCGCGCGCCTGCGCGACGCGACCACCGCGACGCCGGTCTTCCGCCGCCTCGTCGAGGAGCTGGGCCAGCTCCTCGCCTACGAGGCGACGCGCTCGCTGCCGCAGACCGAGATCGAGCTGCAGACGCCGGTCGGGCTGGCGAAGGTCCACCGCATCGCGACGCGGCCGGTCGTCGCGCCGATCCTGCGCGCGGGCCTCGGCCTGCTGCCGGGGTTCCTGGCGGTCGTCGACGACGCGGTCGTCGCGCACCTCGGCTTCTACCGCGATCCGAAGACGCTCGCCGCGGTGCCGTACTACGCGAACCTGCCCGACGATCTCGCGACGCGCGAGGTGTTCGTCCTCGACCCGATGCTCGCGACCGGCCACTCCGGCTCCGCCGCGCTGGCGACGCTCGCGCAGCGCGGCGCGAGCGCGCCGGTGTTCGTCTGCATCATCGCGGCGCCCGAAGGGATCGCGACGCTGACGCGCGAGCACCCCGGCGTTCGCATCGTGACCGCCGCCGTCGACGAGCGCCTGAACGATCACGGGTACATCGTTCCGGGCCTCGGCGACGCCGGCGATCGGATGTTCGGCTCGACCAGCTCGGTCCCGGTGAGCGCTCGAGCCGAATAGGCGCTATTTGTCGTCCGGCTTGACGGTGGTCCCGGTCGCGGTCGTCTCCTTGACGGTGTTCGTGGTCGGTCCGCTCAGGTCGATCCCGGAGGTGCCGAACGCGGCCCCTGCTGCGGCGCCCGCCGCTGCTCCTGCGGCTGCCGCCGCGGTTTCGTCGTCGTCTGCCATGGATGGCCTCGTTTCATCGGTTGGTTTGTGATGGGGGGAGAGCGGGATTCTCCTTCGTCCGCCCCGTCACCCCGGCCGACACGAACCTCGATCCGGCGAAGCCGGTCGATCCGGCGTGCGGCGTCACCGCCGAAGAGGCGAGCATGCTGCGCGATCCCATTCCCGAGCTTGCGATCCAGGAGCAGATCGACGCCGCGACCAGCGGCGTCCACGCCGGCGGTGCCTAGGCGCCGCGTGACGTCACACGAACCTTAAGGGACGCTGTCGATCTGCACGATGCCGTCGTTCTGACGCGCGATAGGCTGCCGTCCAGCGATGCGAAACGACGGCGGCCTCTCACTTCGCACGTCTCACGAGGGTGTACACATGAACGTCATCACGGCGCTGCTCTTGTCGTTGATCGCGGCGCTCGGCAGCGCGACGGCCTTCGGCTCTTCCCCGCAGTCCGCGGCGCGTACGGCGAGCGCGCTACCGTGCAAGAGCACGGATCCGACCTGTCAGCCTCTCCCGCAGCCGACGCCGACACCGGTACCGACGCTCCCGCCCGGCCCGCACGGCCCCGGCGGCGGCGCGATCCCGCCGTGGTCGCCCGGCTCGTGCCCCGACGGCTACTATCAAGAGGCCAGCGGCGCGTGCCGCTCGTTCCTGGTCTGAGCGCACCGTAGCAGGCCGGCCGGTCTCCGGCCGCGATGTCCCTCCGCATGACGGCCGACCAGCTCGACGTGGTCTTCAAGATCTCGCAGATCGGGCTGGTCGCCGTCGCGCTCGTCGCCGCGGCGATCGCGCTGCGACAGCTCGGCGAGATGCGAACGACCCGGCTGCACGAGCGGGAAGCGGTCAAGGTCAACCTGCTCATGGAGTTGGACCGCCGCTGGAACAGCGAGGAATTCCGCGCGCTCCACGGC
>DATHLL010000155.1:0-6341 GCA_035488195.1 Candidatus Elarobacter sp.
AGCCGCAAGCGCGGCGCCGCGGTGAAGGCGCTGCTCGCCGCCGAGAACGGCTGCGACGCGGAAGCGCTCGCGGCGGTCCACGTCCCGGTCGGGCTCGACATCGGCGCGCGCACGCCGGGCGACGTCGCGATCGCGATCGTCGCGCAGATCGTCGCCGCGCTCCCGCGGGTGCAGGTCGCGGACGAGGACGAGACGGAGCGGAGCGTCGCGACCGACCCGGTCTGCGGGATGCAGGTCGAGATCGCGACCGCGCAGCACCGCGTCGAGCACGCGGGGCGCACGTTCTTCTTCTGCGGCGCGGGCTGCCGCGCGTCGTTCGCCGCCGAGCACGAGCGCGTGTGATCCTGGACCGCATCCGCGAACGGTTCGCCGAGCGCGGCTACGTCGCGAGCGAGGACTTCGCGACCGCGCTCGAGCTGATGCTCGCGCTCGAAAAACCGCTGCTGATCGAAGGCCCGGCCGGCGTCGGCAAGACGGAGAGCGCGAAGGTTCTCGCCGACGTGCTCGGCACGCGATTGATCCGTCTGCAGTGCTACGAAGGTCTCGACGCCGCGAGCGCGCTCTACGAGTGGAACTACCCGAAACAGCTCCTGCGGTTCCGGCTGACCGAGAACCAGGACGCCTCGGTCGACGCGCGCGAAGCGGAGATCTTCAGCCGGCAGTTCCTGCTCGAACGCCCGCTGCTCGAGGCGATCACGCAGGAGCGCGCGCCGGTGCTCTTGATCGACGAGATCGACCGCGCCGACGAGGCGTTCGAGGCGTTCCTCCTCGAGCTGCTCGGCGAGTTCCAGGTGACGATCCCCGAGCTCGGCACGATCCGCGCGCGCGAGCGCCCCGCGGTGATCATGACGTCGAACCGAAACCGCGAGCTGTCGGACGCGCTCCGCCGCCGCTGCCTGTACCTGTGGATCGACTACCCGTCGCGCGAGCACGAGCTGGCGATCCTGCGCACGCGGCTCCCCGGGATCGACGCCCGTCTCGCCGATCAGATCGCGCGCTTCATGGAGCACCTGCGCGGCGAGCCGTTCCAGAAAGTCCCCGGCGTCGCCGAATCGCTCGACTGGGCGCTCGCGCTGATGCGCCTCCACCGCGACGCGATCGACGAACGCACCCTCGAACAGACGATGGGCTGCATCCTCAAAGTCCGCGACGACTGGGAGCTCCTCCGCGCTCACCGCTCCCGCTACGAACCGCTCCTCAACGGCGGCGCGACGACCGGCGCCGCAAAGCTCGCCGCCCAAGACTACGGCCTCGGCACCGTCCAAGCCAACCCGCGTTGACGGACTTCACCGGCAGCATCGCCGCCTTCACCGCAACGCTGCGCGAACGGCACGGTTTCGGCGTCGGCAACGCCGCGACGCACCTCGCGCTCCGCGCGGCCGAGCTCGTCGGCGTGCAGGACGGCGAGCGCCTCCGCCGCGCCTTCCGCACCGTCTACGCCGCGACGCCCGAAGAAGCCGCGCGCTTCGACGCCGCCTTCGACGAGTTTTTCTTCGGCGCGCAAGGGATCGCGCAGCCCAACCTCGCCTCGCGAAACACGCGCCCGCCGCACGGCGACGAACACGCTGCCGACCGCCCAACCGCGCCGCCGAAGCGCCGCGACTCCGTGCCCCCCGACCCGACCGAAGACGACGCCGCGAGCCGCACCGCCGAGCAGCGCCCGGTCGACGACGCGAGCTCACCCGCCGCGGTGTGGCAAACGCTGCGCGCGCGGTACAGCCCGACCGCCGCGCGCGCCGAGCCGCCGGTGATCCCGCTCGCCGGCCTCGACGCGATGCTGCGCCACGCGACCCGCCTCACGACGGCGACGCGCATCGCGCGCTCGCGGCGCCGCACCGCGAGCCCGCGGGGCGACCGCATCGACCTGCGCCGCACGCTGCGCGCGAGCGTCGAGACCGCCGGCGACCCCATCGCCTTGCGCCGCACCGCCCGCGCGCTGCGCAGCGCGCGCTTCGTGCTCCTGATCGACGGCAGCCGTTCCGCCTCCGAGCACGCCGGCCCGATGCTGCAGTTCGCCTACGCGCTCGTGCAGCGCTCGCGCCGCGCGCACGCGTTCGTCTTCAGCACGGCGCTGCGCGACGTCACCGCAGAGCTGCGCGAGCGCGGCGCCCCGCCGGCGCTGCGCGACCTCGGCGAAGCGTGGGGCGGCGGCACCCGGATCGGCGACAACCTGCTCGCGTTCGTTCGCGAGCACGGTTCGCGGCTGCTCTCGCCGGAGACCGTCGTCTTCGTCTTCAGCGACGGGCTCGACGTCGGAAACCTCGACCGGCTCGAGCGCGCGATGCGCGAGCTCCGCTCGCGCGCGGCCGCGATCGTCTGGCTCAACCCGCACGCCGGAACGCCGGGCTTCGCACCGGCGGCGCGCGGGATGCGCACCGCATTGCCGTATCTGACGATGCTGCGGCCGGCCCGCGACGAGGCGGACTTCGCCGCCCTCGCGCACGCGCTGACGCGCCGGCCCGCGCGCTAGCGCCGTGGCGCGCCGTCGCGCACTCACTGCACGTTGACGATGTCGCCCTTGATCGTCCCGAGCGCCGCGCCGAGATCGCGCTGCTCGGCGGCGCCGACCTTGAACTTCGCGAGCGTCTGGCCGAGATCGGCGACCGCCGCCTGCCAATCGTCCTCGGTGATCCCGAGCCCTTTGTGCGACGTGCGCATGTCGCGGCCGATGTAGACGCACGGCCCGCCGGTCGCGGCGCAGAGCTGGTCCAGGACGAGCTGGCGGATGCGCGCCTTCGAGTTGTCGCTGACCCCGCCGAAGAACCGCTTCAGCTTCGGATCGGCGACGAGGCGGCCGATGAAGTCGTCGGTCACCGCGGCGAGCGCGTCGTACCCGCCGAGGCGCTGGTAGAGCGTCTGCCCCGCCGGCGGCGACTGCTGCGCGCTCGCGCCGAGCGGCGCGGCGAACGCGACGAGAGCGAACAGCGCGAGCGCCAAGCGCGCCCGCATGCGAACGATAGCCATGAGAACCCTCCGTTCCATGAGCTCGTGGGCAACTATGCCGCAGAAACGCTACGCAACCGCCGCCGGATTTCCCCGGTGTGCGCGCGGGGATTCGAGCGAACGCACCGTCTCAGGACGCGACGGTGAAACGCGCCGTCACGTCCTCGTCCCACGCGATCCCGGTGCCGGGCACGTCGGGCACGATCGCGTCTCCGTTCTCGACGCGCACCGGCTGCCGAAGGATCGGTCCGGCGTGGTCGAGGTCTTCGAGCCACAGCGCGGTCGGCGTCACGCCGAGCAGGTGCGCGCTGATCTCCGGGAACGTGTGGCTCGACGCCGGCAGCCCCGCCGCTTCGGCGAGCGCCGCGGCGCGCAGCCAGCCCGTCACGCCGCCGAGCTTCATCACGTCGAGCATCGCGTGATCGGACGCGCGCGCGGCGATGCTCTTCGCCATGTCGTGCGGTCCCCACCAGTTCTCGCCGAGCTGGATCGCGGTCCGAGCCTCGGCCGCGATTCGCGCGTGGCCCGCGAAGTCGTCGGCGAGCGTCGGCTCCTCGATCCACGTCAGCCCTTCGCCGTCGAGCACGCGCGCGCGGTCGATCGCTTCCGGGACCGAGAGGCTCTGATTGTAGTCGACCATCAGCTGCACGCTTTCACCGATCGTGCTCCGCACCGCGCGGATCGTGGCGAGATCCGCCGCGAGGCCGGCGCGCCCGATCTTCACCTTGATCGCGCGGAAGCCGAGCGCGACCAGCTCTTCCGCCTCCGCCGCGGCACCCTCGGGGCTCATCGTGCGCAGGCTCGCGTACGCGGGGACCGGCTTCGGCGTGCCGCCGAGCAGCGTCACCAGCGGAACGCCGCACGCTTTCGCGCGCGCGTCCCATAGCGCCATGTCGATCCCGGCCATCGCGATCCCGGTCAGCCCTTGCGGTCCGAGCAGACGGAAATGCCGCTGCAGCTTTCGCTCGACCTCGAACGGCACCGCCGCATCACCGCGCAGCACGGGCTCGAGGTTCGCGATCAGCCGGACGAGCGGCGCGAGCGCGGTCGGCGTGTAGCAGCGCACGTAGCTCACGCCGGTCACGCCTTCGCCGGTGGTGAGATCGATCAGGACGAGCGGCGCCGTGCGCATGACGCCGCTCGCGGTCTCGACCGGCTTCGCGAGCGCCAGATCCAAGCCCCGAGCGCGAATCGCCAGAATCGTCAGCCGCGCGTGCACGTCCATGCGCACCGCTTCACCGGCCCGCCGCGGACCGACCTGTCCCGGTAGACCGGACCGTGTACCGCGCCGCAGCATGCTGCGGCGGCCCGAGCGGAACGGCCGCCTCGCGGGACGAACGCGCGCCCCACGGGCTTCTTCATTCCCACGGAGGTGTACGTTGGGGCGTGTTTTTCGCTGGATCGGCTTCGCACTGATCGCCGTCGTCATCCTGATCGCGATCGGCGGCGTCGCCGCCTTCGTCACATCGAACCACGAGCTCGACGCGCGCATGGTGGTCGTCCCGCCGCAGCCGACGCTCGGGCGCGGCACCGTCGAGCGCGGCAAGCACATCTTCACCGCGGTCTCCAGCTGCGTCGTCTGCCACGGCACCGACGGCGGCGGCGGCCCGTTCATCAACGACGCGGCGATGGCGGTCTTGAACGCGCCCAACCTCACGCGCGGTCCGGGCGGCGTCGGCGTGCTCTACAGCGACGCCGACTACGACCGCGCGATCCGGCGCGGCATCCGCCCCGACGGGACGCGGCTGCTGATCATGCCGTCGTGGGACTACTACGCGCTGAGCGACGACGACGCGGCGGCGGTGATCGCGTACATTCGCAGCCTGCCGCCGGTCGACCGCGCGACGCCGCGCGTCAAGCTCGGGCCGGTCGGCCGCGTCCTGGTCGCGACGCACAAGCTGCCGTTCGACGCGACGCGGATCGCCGACGAAGGGCCGCCGCCCTCACCGCCGCCGCCGATGAAGACGGTCGCCTACGGCCAGTATCTCGCGCGCATCGGCGGCTGCATGGGCTGCCACGGCGTGCACCTCTCCGGCGGCAAGCTCGCGGGCGGCCCGAACGATCCGCCCGCCGCGAACATCACGCCCACGGGGATCGGCACGTGGACCGACGTGCAGTTCATGTCGACGCTGACGACGGGCGTCGACCCGAGCCGCCACCGGCTCAACGACTTCATGCCCTGGCGAACGATCCGCAACATGACCGACGACGAGCTCGAAGCGATCTACCAATACCTGAAGACGGTCCCCGCGCGCCCGACGGGAACCGGCTGACGCTCAAACGTCAGTCGCGGTCGCGGTCGCGCTTTGCGCGGCGGCGAGGCGCGCGATCGGGACGCGGTACGGGGAGCAGCTCACGTAGTCGAGGCCGAGCTCGTCGCAGAACGCGACGCTGCTCGGCTCGCCGCCGTGCTCGCCGCAGATCCCGATCTTCAGCTCGGGGCGCGACGCGCGGCCGCGCTCGACGCCCATCCGCATCAGACCGCCGACGCCGGTGCGGTCGAGGACCTGGAACGGATCGTCCTTGAGGATCTTCAGCTCGAGATAGCGCGGGATGAAGCTCGCCTCGGCGTCGTCGCGCGAGTAGCCGTACGTCGTCTGCGTCAGGTCGTTCGTGCCGAAGCTGAAGAACTGCGCGATCCGCGCGAGGTCGTCCGCGACGACACACGCGCGCGGCAGCTCGACCATCGTCCCGATCCGGTACGGCACCGCGACGCCGCGGCGCAGAATCACCTCGTCGGCCGCCAGCTTCACCGCGTCGTGCGTGATCCGCATCTCCTCGATCGTCCCGACGCCGGGGATCATGACGTCGGGCCGCGCGTCGACGCCGCGCGCGCGCAGGTCGCACGCCGCCTCGAAGATCGCGCGCACCTGCATCGCGTAGATCTCCGGATAGAGAATCCCGAGCCGGCAGACGCGCAGGCCCAGCATCGGGTTCTGCTCGTGCAGCGCGCGGACGCGCGCGAGAACGCGCATCTTCTCCACGTACTCGGGGTCGCTCTCGCCCTTGGTCAGCCGCAGCTCGGTCGTCGCGACGAGCAACTCCTCCAGCGACGGCAAGAACTCGTGCAGCGGCGGGTCGAGCAGCCGGATCGTCACCGGATAGCCCGCCATCGCCTCGAGGATCCCGGCGAAGTCATCTTGCTGGAACGGCAGCAGCTGCGCGAGCGCCTCAGCCCGCGCCTCCGGCGTGTCGCTGATGATCATGCGTTGCACGACCGGCAGCCGGTCTTGCTGCATGAACATGTGCTCGGTGCGACACAGCCCGATCCCGGTCGCGCCGAGCTCGCGCGCCTTGCGCGCGTCCTCCGGCGTGTCGGCGTTCGCCCAGACTTCGAGCCGCATCGACTCGTCGGCCCAGCCGAGAAACTCCGCGAGCCAGTCCGGCAGCTTCGACGG
>DATHLL010000156.1:0-16987 GCA_035488195.1 Candidatus Elarobacter sp.
GTGCAGGCAGTCCGAGTCGTGCTTGACGGTATGCGTCGTGTCGACGAAGAGGAAGTCGCCGTCCTGCAGCAGGTCCTCGAAGAACGCCGGCTCGAGGTCCTGCGCGCGCCGCGCGACGACCGTCACGTTCGGAAGCCGCGCGGCCGGGACGCCGGCGTACGGCTCGACCGCGACGACGCGGCCGCGGCCGTTGCGCTCGCACGCCAGCGAGGCGATCAGCGTCGAGGAGCCCGAGCCGAGCTCGACGATCGTCGCCGGCTTGAAGCGCCTGATCATCGCGTAGTAGACGGCCGCGTCGGAGTACGAGAACGAGGCGTTGTTCCAGTCGAACTCCAGCTCCGAGGCGGGCTGCGCCGGCGGCGCGAACTCGCGCGCGTACGGGACCAGCTCGGCGAGGAACGCGCGCAGGTACGCGTGGTCGGCGAAGCACGCGTCGAGCCGCAGCCCGCCGGGCGCCGCGGTGCTCCGCTCGATCTCGGCGACCGTCGGGATCTCGGAGTAGAAGTCCGAGCGCGTGACCGTCGCTCCGAACTCCTCGATGCGGCGCCGCAGCTTCGAGGGCGCGTAGACCAGACGGGCGAGGACGCCGCCCAGCTCCGCGATCTCGCCGTCGTCGAAGCAGGTCGCGCCGTCGCCGGCGTATGCGCACGGCGGATACGCCTCCAGCAGACGCAGCGTCTTCTCGAGCATCCCGGCCGCGCGAGACGTCAGACGGCAGCGGGCCGGCGGCGCGCCGCGTGCCGAACCCGCGCGTCGGCGAGCGCCGCGGCGATCTGCTCCTTGACGCGCTCGGGGACGTACGGCGCGAGCGCGGCCGCGCTGCGTTCCGAGAGCCGCCGCCACAGCGCGCGGTCGCGGTACAGCCGCAGGACCGCGGCGGCGAACGCGCCGGCGTCGTCGGCGACGAGGACGTCGCGCTCGTGCTCGAAGCCGAACCCCTCGGCGCCGATCGAGGTCGTGACGACCGGCAGCGCGTGCTCCAGGCTGTGGCCGATCTTCCCCTTGAGCCCCGCGCCGTAGCGGAGCGGCGAGACGAACACCCGCGCCGCGTCGAAGTACGGCGCGACGTCGGCGACGAAGCCGGTCACCGCGACGCGCGGGTCGGCGCTCAGCGCGCGCACCGCGTCGGTCGGGTTCGAGCCGAGCAGCGTCAGCCGCATCTTCGGCTCGCGTTCCCACACGCGCGGCATGATCTCGCGGACCAGCCACTCGACCGCGTCGGCGTTCGGCGGGTGCGCGTAGCCGCCGATGAAGACCAGTCCCTCGCGCTCCTCGAACGGCCGCCCCGTTCCGGCGGGGACGTGGACGTTCGGCACGACGTGCACGTTGTCGAGCCCTTCGGACTCCAGGACCCGCCGCTCGACGTCGGTGATCGCGACGACGACGTCGGCGCGCCGGCCGATCTCGAGCTCCTCCGCCTTCAGCTCGCGCTGCGCGTCCCACTCGGCCTCGCTGCCGTCCCCGCGGAGCTCGATCTCGCGCGCGCGCCGCACGTGGTGCAGGTCCATGGTGTCGTAGACGACGGGCAGCTCGGGGAACGCGTCCAGCCGCTCGCGGAGATGCGCGAACACGTCCGGGCGCGCGATCCATGCGACGTCGGCGAGCGCGAGCGCCGCTTGGATGCGCTCCGCGGCCGGCGCCCCGCCCGGCGTCGCGTAGACGACCTCGACGCCGAGCTGCTGCAGGTTTCCGGTGTACGGCTCCGAGCGGCGGTCGTTGTCGGGGATGAAGATCACGTGCCAGCCGAGCTCGCGCAGGAGCCGGATGATCCGCGCGTTCTTGTTCGAGCCCGAGTCCCGGTCGGGCTCCGGGACGTAGTTGTCGATCATCGCGATCGTCCCCGCGCCCTGCAGGCGCCGCGCCGCGCGCTCGACGTTGCGCGGATCGCTCGCCGCGTGCTCGGCGTCGAGCACCGCGCGCCACTTCTGCCGGAACTTCGGCTGGTTCAGCGCCTGGTGCCGCTTCACGCCGGCCGCGACGTCGGTCCCGCCCGTCCCGCCTTCGCGGTGCACGACCTCGGCGCGCGGCTGGTAGACGACGCGAAAGCCTTCGCGCCGCGCGGCGAAGCACAGGTCGGTGTCCTCGAAGTACGCCGGCGCGAAGCGCTCGTCGAAGCCGCCGAGCCGCTCGAAGAGCGCGCGGCGCACCAGTAGCGCGGCGCCGGAGCAGTAGTCGGCGTCGCGCACGTACGCGTACGCGGGATCGTCGGCGCGCCCGCCGCGGCCGTAGTTCCAGCCGGTCGCGTCGCGCCAGATCACGCCGCCCGCTTCTTGCAGCGTCCCGTCCGGGTAGAGCAGCTTCGCGCCGGCGACGCCGACCGAAGGATCGCGCTCGGCGGTCTCGACGAGCGCGTCGAGCCAGCCCTCGCGCACGAGCGTGTCGTTGTTCAGGAAGACGAGGTACGCCGCGTCGGAGAGCCGCGCCGCGCGGTTGCAGCTCCGCAGGAACCCCGCGTTCGTTCCGTTGCGCAGCACCGTGAGCCCGCCGACCGGCGCGAACGCCGCGAGCAGATCGGCGGGCGATTCGTCGTCGACCAGCACGTAGTCGGCGCGCGCGACGCGCGGCGGGTGCGCCGCGAGCGCGCGGATGCACGCCTTCGTCAGCTCGGCGTTGCCGAACGCGGGGACGATCACGGTGACGCGCGGCCCGCCGGCCGGGCCGGGATCGAGCGCGACGCCGACCAGCGGCTGGCGCGCGGACTCGCTCTCGCGCACCGCGGGCGCGAGCACGATCTCGTGCCGCACCAGCGCCGTCTCGCCCTCGCCGGCGCGCGAGACGCGCGCGAGCTCCGCTTCGAGCGAGCTCGCGTAGCGCTGCAGGTCGGCGAGACGGTTCGTCGGGCGAGCGCTCGGCCCGGCGGCGGGTGCGGACGGCGGCGCGGGCGGACGCCCCAGCACCGTGCGCACCAGCACGTCGCGGAGTCGGCGTACGGCGGAACCGGGTTGACGCACCACCTCGGCTCGTTCGACGCAAGGCCCGCGCCGTTACTGCCGCCGAACTCGGCGGCGATGAAGGATCCCTCGCCGAAGCAGGCCGCGCGGCGGACGAAGCTTTACGGCGACCCGCGCGCGCTGACGCCGCTCGACCCGAACTCCAGCTACGCGAAAGTGATCGAGCTGCTCGAGCCCGGCGCGACGGTCCTCGACGTCGGCTGCGGCGGCGGCGAGCTCGACCGGTATCTCGCGGAGCGCGGTCACCGCGTGTGGGCCGTCGACGCGAACCCCGCGGCGCTCGAAAGCGCGAAGCCGTATTGCGTCGAGGTGCGCCAGGCCGATCTCGAGACGACCGATCTGACCGAGGTGTTCGGCGACCTGCGGTTCGACGCGGTCGTCTTCGCCGACTCGCTCGAGCACCTGCGCGAGCCGTGGCGGGCGCTGCAGTCGGCGCGCGAGCTGCTCAGCGAGCACGGCACGGTCGTCGCGTCGATCCCCAACTTCGCGCACGCCGCGGTTCGGCTCGCGATCATGAGCGGCTCGATGCCGTACCGCCGGAACGGGATCCTCGACGACACGCACCTGCGCTTCTTCACCCGCGCCGGCGTCGAGTCGCTGTTCCTCGAGTGCGGCTTCCGGGTGCAGACGATCGCCCGCACCGCGCTGCCGTTCGGCGCGCCGAGCGATCTCGTCCCCGACGTCGGCGCGCTGCACGTCCCCGAGCCGATCGAACGGATGGTGCGCGAATACCCGGACAGCGACACGCTGCAGTTCGTCGTCCGCGCGATCGTCGTCCCCGGGCCGTGGGACGCCGCCGCGATGCGCACCCACGTCCACGACCTCCAAGCGCGGATCGCCGAGCAGACGATCGGGCTGGGGAACCTCGAGCGCGACGCCGCCGCGCTGCGCGAGCGGCTCGCCGCGGCAGGGCACGAACGCGACGCGCTGGTCGCCGAGCGCGACGCCGCCGCCGCGGAGCGGGCCGCCGCGGCCGCCGAGCGCGACGCGTTCCGGGCCGAGCGCGACGCGCTGCGCGAGGCGCTCGGCGACCTCCAGGCGCGGGCCGATGCCGCCGCCCGCGAGGCCGCGGTGCGGGCCCAAACGGCCGAAGCGGGGATGCAGCGCGAGCTTGACGAGGCGGCGCGGCTCGCAGCGGCGCTCGCCGACGCGGTGCGCGAGCGCGACGAGGCGACCGCGCGCGCCGAGGCCGAGGCGGCCGGGGCGGCCCAGCTCGCGCACGACGCGCAGGGACGGGCCGCGGAGGCGGCCTCGCGGCTGCGGATCCTGGAGCTGCGCACGATCGAGGCCGAGCACCGGGCGGCCGACCTCGAGGCCGCGCTCGCGGCGGAGAAGAGCGCCCGCGCGGAGGCCGCCGATGCGGCGCGGCGGCTGGAGACGACGGTCCGGGACGCGGCGCTCGCGGGCTGCGCGCTCGCCGGGCGCACCCCGCCGGAGACCGGCGCCTCCGCGGTCGAGGCGGTCGCGGTGCTTGCCCAGGCGGCCGCCGGGCTCGCCGACGCGCTCGCCGGCGCGCGGACCCGCCTCGCGGCCGCCGATGCCGGGGCGGTCGCCGCGCGGGCCGAGGCCGAGGCCGCCCGGGCGCGCGCGGCGGAGGCGCGGACCGCGCTGGAGACCGAGGCCGCCGGCCTGCGGTCGGAGCTCGAGGCCGAGCGCCGGCGAACCGCGGCCGCCGAAGCCGAGCGCGACGCGCTCCGGCGCCGCGAGGCCGAGCGCGAGACGCTCCGGCGCCTGCTCGACGACCACGAGGCCGTCGCGGCGAACGGCGCCGCGGCCGACGGCCGGCAGCTCTGGCGCCTCGAGGACGCCGGCCCGGCGAGCTCCTAGGCGCCCACCGCGAACGAGAAGGCGTCGAGCGAGACCAGCTCCTCACCGTAGACGGCGAGCAGCTCGGCCCGGTGGTCGCCGGCGCCGAGCCGCCCCGCGTCGACCAGGACCGAGAAGCCGCTGCATGCCAGCGCCGCGCAGCCGGTCGCCGCGACGACGTCCGGCCGCTCGAGGCCGCGCCGCACCGCGCCGTGGACCGCGTCGTCGATCGTCAGCAGGACGAGGTCGGGGAGCGCGGCCCGCTCGGCGTCGCCGGCCCAGCCGGTGAGGACGAGCCGCTCGCCCTCGCGCAGCACGAGGCGCGCGCGCTGGTCGACGATCCGGTCGTGCGCGCCGTCGCCGTTCGCGACCGCCGCGACGCGGCCGACCAGCTCGACGGCCCCGGCGCCGCGCGCGCTGCGCGCCGGCGGCCGGCGGTCCGGCTCGGGGACGACGACGACGCGCGCCGGCGCCCCGACGGCGGCGAGGACCCCGCCCGCCTCGGCGATCGCGCGCACGGTGTGCTCGCCCAGCGCGAGCGAAGCCGCCGGGAAGCGGATCCGGAAGCCGTAGTCGAGCTCCGCCCGGCCCAGGTGCGCGCCGACGTCGGGCCGCGGGTAGCCGGCGATCCCGCGGACGATCCGCGCGCCGTCGATCTCGGCGTAGGCGTGCTGGAGCGGATCCCCCGCCGGGGTGGAGGCCCAGCCGGTGACGACGACGACCCCGCCGGCCGGGACGGCCGGGACGCCGGCCTCGTCGGTGCCGCGGTCCTCCTCGGCCTCGGCGGCGACCGCGTCGAGCACCCCGATCACCGGGCCCAGCGGGAGGGCCGGCAGCTCGCCGAGCGCCGCGACGACGTCGACGACGCCGTTGGCGGGGACCGCGACGCGGGTGCCGTCGGCCCGGATCCCGGTGATCGCGATCGGATGGCGTCCCGGCGAGGCGGCCGCGAGCGGGATCTCGGCGGTGAACCCAACCTCTTCGGGCGAGCCCAGGTGCGCCGCGACGTCGGGCCGCCGCTCCGGGGCCGCGGCCGCGGCCGCCTCGCCGATCGCGCACTCGATCGCCGCGAAGGCGCGCGCCCCCGCGTCGACCGCCCAGCCGCGGACGCTCACCACGGTGTCGGACGGGGCGACGGTCACCGGCGCGCCGTCCTCGCCGAGGACGGCGTCGAAGACGCCGACCGGCTCGGCGGCGCTCATACGAGGACGTCGCCTTCCGGGACTTCCAGGATCACCGTGTCGTCGACGTGGACGATGTCGTCCCAGCCGTAGCCGACCCGGTCGTACCAGTCGGGCGAGGTGACCCAGTGGCGGCGGCCGTCACGGATCAGGAAGACCTTCCGCCCCTGGTCCGTCGGCGAGGTGCCGCGCACGACCAGCTCGCCGCGCGGGCTCTTGCGCGCGACGTCGATCAGCTCTTCGCCGCGCGCGTAGCCGGCGCCGGACGGCACCGTGTCGAGGTAATGGCGGACGCCCTCCTCGGCCGGCCCGTCGAAGCGGACGGCGCCGTGATCGACCCAGACGACGCGGTCGCACGTGCGCAGCACGTACGGCATGTCGTGCGAGACGACGACGATCGTCGAGTGCGCGTCCCAGAACTGCTCGAGCCGTTCGGCGCACTTGCGGCGGAAGCGCTCGTCGCCGACCGCGAGCACCTCGTCGAGCAGCAGGATGTCGGGCCGGAACTGGGTGGCGATCGCGAACGCCAGCCGCGCCGCCATCCCCGACGAGAGCGTCTTCGTCGGCGCATCGCGCATCTCGGTGAGCTCGGCGAACTCCAGCATCCCCTCGACGTTCTCGCGCACCGTGCGCTCGTCGTGACCGAGCAGGACGCCGTAGTAGATCGCGTTGTCGACGAGCGAGAGCTCGGCGTCGAACCCGACGCCCAGCTCGATCAGCGGCGCCAGCGTTCCGGCGACGCGGGCCGTCCCGCGCGTCGGTGCGAGGACTTTCGCGATCACCTTGAGGATCGTCGACTTGCCGCTCCCGTTCGCGCCGATGATCGCGAGCTTCTCGCCGCGCTCGACGCGCAGCGTGACGTTCTCGAGCACGGTGCGCTTGCGCGGGCGCCGGATCCGCCCGCGCACCAGGTCGAAGAACGTCCGCTTGAGATCGTAGTGGAACTCTTCCTGCGTGCGGCGCGTCAGCGTGACGCCGGCCAGCTCGATCGCGCTCGCCATCAGAGGAGATCCATGAAGTCGCGGCGGGTCACGCGGAACAGCGCGGCGCCGAGCACCAAGGCGACGATCCCCGCGAGGACGCCGAACGCGATCGCGTGCAGGTGCAGCGGCCCGCGCGTGAGCGTCACCTCGCGCAGCGCGTTGATCGTGGCGCCGACCGGGTTCAGATCGTAGTACGGCCGCACCGAGGCCGGGACGAACTCGACCGGGTAGAACAGCGGGCTGGTCAGCCACAGGATGAACCCGACGATCGCCCACAGGTGCGGCAGGTCGCGGAAGAACACGTAGAGCGCCGAGAGCGCGAGCGAGACGCCGCTCACGAGGAGCACCAGCCCCAGCAGCACGAGCGGGACGAGCGCGACGCGCACCGGGTCGTGCGTCAGGACGATCGCCAGGACGAAGACGATCGGAAACGTCGTCACGGCGTGCTGGAAGACGTTCGAGACGACCGCCGAGATCGGGAAGATCACCGGCGGGATCGCGATCTTGTTCAGCAGCAGCCCGTTCGACACGATGGTAGGGAGCGCTTCGTTGGTGGCGTTGATGAAGAACGTCACCACGACCAGCCCGACGAACGCCGAGAGCACGTAGCGAACGACCGATCCGTCGTAATAGCGGCTGAACGCGGTCCCGAAGATCGCCGTGTACACCGCCGTCATCAGGACCGGGTTCATGAACGACCAGAGGATCCCGAGCGCGGTTCCGCGGTAGCGGACCTTCAGCGTGCGCAACGCCGTGATGCGGGTGAGCTGCACGATGCGGCTCGCGTCGCCGCGCGGCATCGGTTCGTAGAGTGCGGTTGCCATTCGTAAAAAGTGCCGCGAACGCGGCCGACTCAGGGTAATAGTCCGCCCCGGGGGCGGCTCCTCCTGCGCCCGGGACCGAGTCAAGCGCGCAGCGAGAAGTCTTCCGAGACCAGCGAGAGATGCGGGCTGTAGTGCGGGTCCTCGCGCTCGGCGCAGTGCCAGCGCTCCTGCATGATGCGCGCCTCCTCGGCGAAGCGCGCCTGCTTGGCGGGGTCGTCCTCGTACCCGCGGCTCTTCGACTCGTGGTGGACCAGCACGACGTGCGCGAGGTAGACGTTGGCGAGCCCGAGCGCGCGCAGCTTCAGGCACAGGTCGACGTCGTTGAACGCGACCGCGAGCCGCGGGTCGAAGCCGCCCGCGCGCACGTACGCCTCGCGCCGCACCATCATGCACGCCGCGGTCACCGCCGAGTAGTTGTTCACCGTGCGCAGGGTGTTGAAATAACCGCCGCTCTCGGCGGCCGCGTACTTGTGCGCGTGCCCGGCGACGCCGCCGATCCCCGTGACGACGCCGGCGTGCTGCACCGTCCCGTCCGGGTAGAGCAGCTTCGCGCCGACCGCGCCGATGCTCGGGCGCTGCGCGTACTCGACCATCGCCGCCATCCAGTCGGCGGTGCGCACCTCGGTGTCGTTGTTCAGGAAGAGCAGATACGCCCCGTCGGTCGAGGCGACCCCGAACGCGTTGATCGCCGCGAAGTTGAACGGGACGTCGTGGCGCACGACCCGCACGCGCGGCTCGCGCGCCGCCCAGCGCGCGAACGTTGCGAGCGAGGCGGGATCGCGCGAGCCGTTGTCGATCAGCAGCAGCTCGAAGTTCGGATACGCCGCCGCGTTCGCGAACACCGACTCGAGAGCGCGGTCGACGTCCTCGCCGTGATCGCGCGTCGGGACGATCACGCTGACCTTCTCCGGCCGCACGATCGCGTAGCGGACGACGTACGAGCCGGGCTCGGGGAGCATCTCGACGCGCCCAGGCTCGCCGCGCCGCGCGATCGCCTCCTCGAGCGCGCGCCGCCCCGCCTCGTACGCGTACGTCTTCGACTCGGTCGCCGCCGAGGTCGAGGCGGGGTGGATCCGCCAGTGGTAGAGGACGCGCGGGATGTGGTGGATGCGATCGGTGCGCTCGGTCGCACGCAGCACCGCGTCGTAGTCCTGGCTCCCCTCGAAGCCCTCGCGGAACCCGCCGATCTCGAGCAGCAGCGCTCGCCGGAAGACCGCGAGATGGCCGACGTACATGCGCGCCAGGAACGAGTCGGGCGACCAGTCGGGCTTGAAGTACGGCTCGCTACGCCGGCCCAGCTCGTCGATCTTGTCCTCGTCGCTGTAGACGAAGCCGGCGTCGGGGTGCGCGTTCGCGAGCAGCGCGACCTGGAAGAGCGCGTCGGGCGCGAGCAGGTCGTCGTGGTCGAGCAGCGCGACGAACTCTCCGGTCGCGAGCGCGAGCGCGCTGTTGCTGGCGGCGGCGATGTGCCCGTTCGTCTCGCGCAGCGCGAGCTTCACCCGCGGGTCGGCCGCGGCGCATTCGCGCAGCACCTCGCGCACCGCCGGATCGCGCGAGGCGTCGTCGGCGGCGCACAGCTCCCAGTGCGGGTAGAGCTGCTCGCGCACCGAGCCGAGCGCCGCGCGGAGGTAGCGCTCCGGCGGGTCGTAGACCGGCATCAGCACGCTGATCACCGGCGTGCGCGGCAGCACCGCGATCGTCCGGCGAATCGTGTCGTAGTCGCCGGGGCGCAGATCGTTCGCGCGCCGCCAGCGCTCGTACGCCGTGCGCTGCGAGAGGTGCGGCTCGTACTCCGACAGGATCAAATCGACCATCGGCTGCGCGCCGTCCGGGTGCAGACCGAGCCGGTGCTTGAGGTCGAACCACGCGTTGCGCGCCTTCCAGAACCGGCTCTCCTGCATCGAGCGCAGCAGCGGCCGGATCGCCTCCGCCGACGCGCGCGTCCGCTCGGCCCACAGATCGACGTTCTCCAGACGCTCCTGGAGCTGATCGCGCTCGGCTTCGAGACGGCGGACGTAGCGCTCGAGATCGTCCTCGCCGCGCTCGCTCATCGCTGCGATGCGAAGAGGTGCGAGGGCGAGGCGGCGAGATCGTGGTACGTCACGCAGCCGCGCGCGAAGTAATGGCAGACGAGCGCGCGGCGCGAGGAGCCGGCGCGCGCGCGCGGCGAGCCGCCGTGCAGCATGTTGGCGTGCCAGAGCAGCACGTCGCCCTTGCGCGGCGTGAAGACGCGCGCCTCGAGACCGTGCTCCGCGATCAGCGCGGCGACGCGCGGCTCGTAGCGCTCGTGGTACGGCGCGTAGCCCAGGTCGCGGTACTCCTGCGCGCTGATCCCGACGTCGTCCGAGAACACGTACGGCAGCCGGTGCGAGCCGGGGTAGTACACGACCGGCCCGCTGTCGGCGGCGATGTCCTCGAACGCGATCCAGGCCGCGGCGAGATAGCCGAGCGGGTAGGTCGTCATGTGGATCGCGTCGGAGTGCGCGCGCTGCTCGCTGCCCTTGTGGCCCATGATCGTCTGGAACGGGAGCGCCTCGGCGCCCAGCAGCAGCGAGACCAGCTCGACCAGCTCGGGATCGCGCAGCAGCGCGTCGACCTCCGGGACGCCGAAGTGCGCGTTCAGCGTGCGGCCCGGCAGCGGATCGGCCTCGGTCGGCTCCGCGTCCGGCGTCACCGCGCGCGCCGCGAGCGCGTGCTCGTAGGCGGCCCACGCGGCGTCGAGCCGGGCGGGATCGAAGAAGCGCTCGAGCACGACCGCGCCGTCGCGCGCCCAGTCGCGCGCAAGCGCCGCCTCCCGCTCGCCGAGCTCGCGGCGCGCCAGGCGCGCGGCGATCTCGCCCGCGGCGTCCGGGCGGTCGAGCCACGGCAGCGGGCCGGCGGCCGGGAAGTCGGCGGCGCGGAAGCTGAGCTCGCCGCTCGGCACCGCGCGCTCCGGGACGACCGGCGCGAAGCGCGCGCGCTCCTTCGGGTGCAGGAGCTTCTCGAGGAACTTCACGGCGCCGGCGCGCTCATCTTCCGGCGCTTGTAGTCGCCGCGCGAGAGCCACTTCTCGATCAGCGCGTACAGCACGATGAACAGGTAGCGGCTGCCCATCTCCTTGATCTTGAACTTCGAGACGCCGTGCTTGCGGTTGTACCAGCTCGTCGGCACGACGGTCCACGAGTAGCCGCGGACGATCGCCTTCAGCGGCAGCTCGACGGTGATGTTGAAATGGCGCGAGAGGATCGGCTGCACGCCCTCGATCACCTCGCGGCGGTAGCACTTGAAGGCGTTGGTCACGTCGTTGTAGCGCATCCCGAAGAGCAGCGCGATGAACGCGTTCGCGGCGCGGTTGAGGACCAGCTTCGGCAGCGGGTACTCGACGACGCGCGCGGCGCGGGTGAAGCGGGTCCCGAACGCGCAGTCGTAGCCCGACTCGATCGCGCGCCAAAAGGCGACGATGTCGGCCGGATCGTCGGAGGCGTCGGCCATCACGATGCAGACCGCGCTGCCGCGGAACTCCTCGAGCCCGGTCGCGATCGCGTTGCCGAACCCTTTCGGGCGCCGCACGTTCGGGACGCAGCGGACGTTCGGGATCTCGGCGGCGACGCGCGTCACCGCGGCGGCGGTCCCGTCGGCGGAGTGGTCGTCGACGACGACGATCTCGAACGGCACCGCGCCGGCGCGCAGCGCCTCCGCGACGCCGCGCACCGTTCCGGCGACGGCGCCTTCCTCGTCGTGGGCGGGGATCAGGACCGAGAGCACGTCGCTACGCCGGCGCCCGCTGATCGCGCTCCGCGAGCCAGCGGCCGGCGTTCTTGTCGTACATCTCCTGCATCAGACCGCGCAGGTCGTAGCGCTGTTCCCAGCCGGGGTAGTGCGATTTGAATTTCGCCATGTCGCTGACGTACCAGATGTGGTCGCCGATGCGGTTCGTCTCGGTGTACGTCCAGTCGAGCTTCCGCCCCGCGATCTCCTCGCAGAGCGCGATCGCCTCGAGCATCGAGCAGTTGCTGAAGCGCGTTCCGCCCACGTTGTAGACCTCGCCGCAGCGCGGCGCGCGGAAGACGTGGTCGAACGCGTTCACCAGGTCGAAGCTGTGGATGTTGTCGCGGACCTGCTTCCCCTTGTAGCCGAAGACCGTGTACGGCTCGCCGGTCACCGTGCACTTCATCAGGTACGCGAGGAAGCCGTGGAGCTTCGTCCCCGAGTGGTTCGGACCGGTCAGGCAGCCGCCGCGGAAGACCGCGGTCGGCATCGAGAAGTAGCGGCCGTACTCCTGGACCAGCACGTCGGCGGCGACCTTCGAGGCGCCGAAGAGCGAGTGCTTCGAGCGGTCGATCCGCATCGTCTCGTCGATCCCCGCCCAGAGCGGATGGCCTTCGGGGAGTTCCCAGCGGGTCTCGTGCTCGACCAGCGGCAGCTCGTTCGGCGCGTCGCCGTAGACCTTGTTGGTCGAGGTGAAGAGGAAGACGGCCTCGGGGCAGTGCTTGCGCGCCGCTTCGAGCACCGCCAGCGTCCCGTTCGCGTTCACCGTGAAGTCCGTCTGCGGATCGCTCGCCGCCCAGTCGTGCGAGGGCTGCGCGGCGGTGTGGATCACCAGCGCGATCCGCTTCCCGTACCGGCCGAACAGCTCGTCCATCGCCGCCGCGTCGCGAATGTCCGCCGCGACGTGCGCGTACTGCTTGGGGAAGCGCGCCTCGAGCGAGAGCCGGTTCCACGCGGTCGAGGCGTCGGGCCCGAAGAAGCGCGCGCGGAAGTCGTTGTCGATCCCGACGATCTCGTGGCCGCGCTCGGCGAAGTACGCGACCGACTCGGAACCGATCAGCCCGGCGGAACCGGTGACGACGACGACGGACATGGGCGGTGCGGGGACTCCTGACGGCGTTTCACGACCAGAGCGGGGCGACGAGGCGTTCGTTCTCGCGGATCCAATCGAAGATCTCGCCGAGCGTCTCGCGCGGCGTCTTCCGGGGCGACCACCCCGTGTCCGCCGTCACCCGAGCGTTGTCGGTGACGTAGAGGCGGACGTCGGAGGGCCGGTTCTCGGGGATGCGTTCGATATCCACCCTGTTCCCCGTGATCGCCTCGCACAGCGCGGTCGTCTCGGCGAGCGAGAGGCTCGAGCCCAGCCCGCCGCCGACGTTGTAGACCCGCTGCGGGAGCGTCCCCAGGCCGTCGATCTGCCGCAGCACCAGATCGCACAGCTCGTCGACCGCGACGAAGTCGCGGACCTGCTTCCCGGTCCCGCCGTAGCCGATGTACGCGAGCGGCCGCTTGAAATAGTGCTTCCCCATCCAGAGCGCGAAGACGCCCTGGTCGACCTTCCCCATCTGCCAGGGGCCGGTGATCACGCCGCAGCGGTCGACGACCGTCCGCAGCCCGTACATGTCCGCGTACTCGGTCAGCAGCAGCTCGCAGGCCAGCTTCGTCGCCCCGTACAGCGAGCGCGCCCCCTCGAGCGGGAACTCCTCGCCGATCCCGGCGGGGCCGATCCCCGGGAGCCGCTGCTCCGGCGCGATCGCGAAGCGGGTCGGCTCCTCCTCGACCCGGATCCCCTCGAGCGCGGCGAGCGGGTAGACCCGGCTGGTCGAGAGGAAGACCACGTCGGCGCGGTCGCGCCGCGCCAGCTCGAACAGGTTGAGGCTGCCGGTCAGGTTGGTGTCGACGACGTACCCCGGCCCCGCCTCGTAAGCGGCCAGGACGGCGGGCTCGGCCGAGCAGTCGACGACCAGCCCGAAGCGGGTCTTCGGGAAGGCCAGGTCGTCGGGCCGCCGGACGTCGGCGTGGACGAAGTCGATCCCGGCGGCGGCGAGCCGCGGGAGGTTCCACTCGGAGCCGCGGCGCTTGAGGTTGTCGGCGGCGACGATCCGGGCCTCGGGGTAGCGCTCGCGCAGCCGGAAGGCCAGGCTCGAGCCGACGAAGCCGGCGCCGCCGGCGATCAGGATCGCTTCGTACTCAGCCATGCGCGCATGGCCAATGCGCGGGGGAAGCGGCGCGCGCCTTCACGTAGCGGGGAGCGCGTGAGCGATCGGTTCGACCGTCTCGTCGCCGGGGTGCTCGGAGCCGCCGCGCTCGCCGCGCTCGCCGCGGTCGCCTTCGTCCCCCGGCCGCGGCTCGGCCCCGCCGACGCCGCCCGCTGGATCGCCCTCGACGCCGCGCCGGCCAGCCGCCACCTGCTCCACCGGACCTACACCGTCGACGAGGCCGGCCCGGCCGGGGCGCACGCGCGGTACGCCGGCGCGCCGGTCGACGTCCCGCGCGGCGCCGCGCTCGCGGTCTCGGGCTGGGCGCTCGATCCCGAGACGCGCCGCGCCCCGCAGCGCGTCCTCTACCGCGTCGACGGCGGCCCGTGGCGCGAGGCGCGCTCGCATCTGCCGCGCCCGGACGTCGCGGCCGCGTTCGCCCTCCCGGACGCCGGCGACGCCGGCTTCGCCGCCGAGGTCCCGACCGGCGCGCTGCCCCCCGGCGAGCACCGGCTCACGCTCGCGACCCAGGCCGCCGGCCCGCCGCAGCCGGTCGCCGAGCCGCTAGCGTTTCGCGTCGTCCCGCGCTGAGCCGTAGAAGACGCCGTCGCCGATCCGCGCCATCTCGCTCAAGACCCGGGTCGCACGCCGCGCGTCGGGATAGAGGACCCGCAGCGCCGGCGGGTCGCCGGCGAGGATCGCCGCGCGGCCGGTCCGCAGGCGGTCGGCGTCCTGCACCCAGAGCGCGTTCCCGGCGACGCTCTGCGCGAGCGAGAAGGCCGTTACGACCGCGGCGAGCCCGGCGGCGAGCGCGAAGCGGGGTGCGCTCCCGCGCGGCAGCAGGACGCAGGCGCCGGCGAGCGCGGCGACCCAGGCCAGCTCGGAGATCGAGCTGTAGCGGCTCGAGTTCGCCTGCTCGGGGCCGAACCCGGCCCGCCCCAGCGCGGTCAGCATCGCGCTGAGCACCGCGTACGCGCCGACCGCGAGCCAGGGCGCGCAGCGGACCCGCCGCGCGAGCGGCGCGCGCAGCGCGCAGACCGCGACGACGGCGAGCGCCAGCAGCACGACGACCCCGGCCTCGCGCGAGCGCGGGTAGCTCCAGCTCATCGCGACCGGCGAGCCCAGGTAGATCAGCACGTAGTCGGCGAGCGCGCCCAGCCCGGCGCGGAACCCCTCGTGCCCCGGCGCGCCGGTGTGGAACGTCCCGGAGCGGACGATCGCGGTCGTCACCGCGCCCGCGGCGACCCACACGCCGGCCCGCAGGGCGAACGCGCGCGGGATCAGCGCGATGACGATCAGCCCGGCCGGCCACACCAGCAGCCCCTGCGAGGAGCTCAGGCTCGCGACGACCGCCGCGGCGAGGGCGATCCGCAGCGGCCACGCCGAGCGCGCCGGGGAGGCGAGCTGCCAGACCGCGACGACCAGCCCGAGGTCGCACAGGAACCAGGCCATCTGGAACCCCCAGCCGAGGTTCTCGTGCTGCGCGAGCCCGAGCAGCAGCGCGGTGGCGGCCAGGAAGCAGACGCCGCGCCGGCCGGCCGGGACGGTGCGCCGGATCAGCAGCCACACCACGAGCTGGGTGAGCGCGAGCAGCACGAGCGAGAAGAGCTGCTCGCGGACGGGGTCCCAGCCGCCGAACCGGTCGAGCGCGAGCATCAGCAGGTTCGGGATCAGGATCCGGTGCTCGTTGTGCGGCTCCCAGAGCTGCGCGAACGTGAGCGTGTGGGTGTGCGCGGCGTAGACCAGGTCGGCCCAGTCCCACTCGTCCCAGTACGGGACGTCGACGCCGCGCCGCAGCACCAGCGCGAGCAGCGGGAAGACGCCGAGCGCGGCCGCGATCGCGAGGAGGCGCTGCGCTATGCGGCTGTTCACGGTGCCGCGCGACGTTGAGCGCTCCCGGCCCGCATCCCTGCGGATTCGCGTCTCGGGCGCGTTCATTGCGATTCGCACGCCTGTTCTCCGGCCGCGGTGACCCGGCACGCCGGGAGCACGAGTTGCCATTGCGGCGGGATCGGGACGCTGAGCCGCGCGGTCGGAAGCCGCGCGGCGTACTCGGCGCGCCAGCGCTCGACCTGCGGCGCCGAAGCGTTCCAATCGTCGTCCTCGAGCGGTTGGGGCTCGCGGAAGTTGTTCACCAGCGGCAGCGCGCACGCGAGGGCGAGCACGATACCGCGTGCACGCTGCGGCAAGCGCGACGCGGCGACGATGGTCGCGATCAGCAGCGCCGCGCACGCCGTGACGAAGTACCGGTCGCCGCCGAAGAGCTGGTAGTTCAGGAACGAGGCGCCTTCCAGATCGCGAGCGTTCATCGACACGGCGATCGGCGCGAACAGCACGAAGAGCAGCGCGATGACGGCGCGCGCGCCGAGCATGCGGCCGGCGAAGGCGGCGATCCCGGCGACGATCGCCGCGCCGAGCAACGCGCCTTCCGGAGACCAGCGCGCCGCGATCACCTCGGCGCCCGATCGCCCGAGCCACAGCGCGTCTCCCGCGCGGTAGAACGTGGCGAGCGCCGCGGCGAGCGGCCACGACGGCGTCGGATGGCGTCCCGCGGGATCGCTCGCCGTGACGACGTTGATCAGCGACGCCGCGGCATACAGCGCCGGTATCCACGGATCGCCTCGCTCGGTGCGGCGAATCCAGCGCCAGGCTGCGAACGGGAGCGCAAAGAGGCCTTGCGGTGTCGTGAAGCCGACGAGCGGCGCGACGACGCGCGTCACCGGCACGAACCGCGCCGGAACCGGAACGACCGACGCGGTCAGCACCGGCAGCGCGAGATACCACTGCAGGTTCGCGAGGCTGCCGATCACGCCGTCGGCCGGGATGCACGCCGCGAGCGCGAGGGCGGCGATCCGGCGAACCCACGGCTGAGGGACCACCTCTTCCAGCAACGTCCCGGCCGCCGCGCACGACGCCGCTTCGAGCGCGACGACGACGGCGGCATAGAACGCGGGTATCGCGGCGACGGGAAGCGGTGCGGCCGCGAGCGCGACCGCGCGCGCGAGCAGGTGATGGTAACCGGCGTACTGCTGCCAGAGCGAGGGAACGCCGAGCAGCAGCTCCTCGCGGAAGAAGATCACGCCGTCCTCGGCCAGGAACTCCGGATGCGCGACCAGATCGGGCCGTCGCAGCAGCAGCACGACGGCGCAGGCCAGCGACAGCCCCGCGAACGCCCTCATCCGGCGGCTCGTTGCCGCGCTGCGCCGCCGGGTTCCTGGCGGAGAGGCATCGGCGCGGGGAGACAGAATGCGCGCGCCGGTGTTAGCCTACCTGACCGGCGCCGCGGGGTTCATCGGC
>DATHLL010000157.1:0-7290 GCA_035488195.1 Candidatus Elarobacter sp.
TGCCCGTCGCGGAAGTAGACGTTGGTGAACGCGCCGACCTTGGCGAGGTTCACGACGACGTCGGGCTGGATCGAGTACTTCGCCTGCGGCGTGAACTCGCCGCCGTACTCGTAGTTGATGATGTGGACCGGCAGCGAGACCGTCAGGTTCTCGTTGATCGTGTACGTGAAGTTGAGCTTGTCGTCGAACCGGATCAGGTTGCCCGCGCCGGCCTGCTCGAGCGGGCTGTTGTTCGAGGGCGAGGTCATGAACACGTTGACGAACGGGTCGATCGCGCCGTGCGCGATCGTCTGCGGGACGCCGTAGCGCTGCCGGAACGAGTTGTTGTCGAGGATCGCGCCGTGGAGCTGGATCGACTGCGCGAACTTCGTCCGCTTGTCGAGCGCGTCGAGCGCGTCTTCGAGGTTCGTCACCCGGACGCCGAGCGCGTCCAGCTCGTCCTTGAGCGCGTCGATGAGCTTCTGCAGCTTGTCGAGATCGGCTTTGGAGGCGTAGCCCGCGCCGTTGGCCTGCAGCTTCGCGATGACGCGTGCGACCAGCACCGCCATCTCGTAGCGCGTCAGCGGGCGATCGCCCTTGAACTTACCGTCGGGATACCCCTCGACCAGTCCGTCCGCCGCGAGCGACTGGATCGCCTGATACGCCCAGTGGTTCGCCGGCACGTCCGAGAACGGCGTCGCCGAGGCGCCCTGACCCAACGCCAAGAGCGAGCCCAGACTGAGGCCCGCCGCGAGGACGAGGGTAGCGAGACGCTTCATCGTGTCCTCCGAGAGAGTGCAGACCTGCTGTTCCATGCCTCCCGCCTCCCGCCTTGGGACCGCCGACCGGGTTTCCGAGTTGCCCCTGATCGGACCGGCGCCAAGAACCCGTCGCGGCTCAACCGTGGCGGGCACAACGAGGACGCGCTCGATACGGAACGCATGCCGTTGTCGCTATACCGAAGCGAGCGCGAGGACTCCTGCCCCCATTAAGAAGCCTTGAGGTAGCGCTCCGCGATCAGCAGCGCCGCGTAGTCGTCGATGGGCCGGTCGGGGAGGAGCATCCCGCGCGGGAGCAGCCGCCGCCAGCCGCGCGGCGGGTGGTCCTCGAAGTAGCGCGCCCGCGCCAGCAGCGTCGTCTCGTGCTCGTCGACCAGCTCGGCGCGGAGCCCGAGCCCTTCGACGATCGCGACGACCGCCGCCGCGTTCGTCCCGCGGCCGATCGCGGCGACCCCGACCGGCGTCCCGGCCAGCAGCTCGCGGAGCCGCTCGCCGAGCGCCTCGAGCGGCGCGATCCCGAGCGTCAGCGGGGGCGCGCCGGCGCCGCTCACCAGCGCGTAGCCGCACTTGCGCGTCCCCGGATCGAGCCCGAGGACGGTCACCGCGGCACCAGCGAGAAGCTCAGCAGCACCCCGCCGGAGTGCGGGTAGAGGTCGGCGCCGGCCTTCGCCACGATCCGGTACTTGCCGCGCAGCCGGGTCAGCTCGGTCAGCACGTCGTTCGGGTTGTTCGCGGGCTGCGGGTTCGACGCGAAGACCGGCGGGATCCCGCGGTTCACGGCCTCGTTGCTGGCGGCGCTGATCAGCCGCTGGAGCTCGAGGAAGTTCACGTTCTGCCCGCCCTGCACGTCGACCGCCGCGAGGACGTCGCCGGCCGCGATCTTCCGCGTGTCGGGGTACGGCTGCAGCGTGAACGAGATGATGTCGTTGCGGAACAGGTTCTGCGCGACCAGCGGCAGGAACAGCACCGGCTCGTCGCCCGGGAGCGTGTCGCGGACGTTCTTGAGCTCCTGCCGCAGCGCCGCCTGGATCTCCGGCTCGCTGGACTTGCGGCGGTACGGCCGCAGGTCGTACGGCGGGCGCGCGAACTGCTCGTTCGCCGCGCGCACCGTCTGGTCGAAGAACGCGGAGAGCTGGCCCATCACGACGGCGTCCGGCTGGCTCGGGCGCGTCGTCAAGCCGATGTTCGCGATCGGGTACCCGATCGGGAGCACGAACGTCGCATTGCGCGTCTGGTCGATGTCTTTCTTCATCGAGAGCGACTGCGCTTGGAGCTCGTTGATGCGCGCGTTGATCTGACCGAGCCGGAAGAACGCGGTGCGGACCTCCTGCGAGGCGATCAGCGCGATCATCGTGACCGAGAGCGCGATCAGCATCCCGGTCGCGACCGCGACGACCGTCGACGTGTACTTCGGCCGCAGCCCGAACATCGTCAGCCGCTTGCGGCCGACGTTGTGGCCGACGCGGTCGCCGATGTACGCGATCCCGCCCGCGACGACGGAGATCATCAGCACCCACGCGATCCCGGCGAGCACGCGCTAGACTCGCGAGGCCCGGCGCAGCAGCGCCAGCCCGATGACGGTGAAGAGGACGTTCGGCGCCCACGCGAACGGGCCGGCGAGCCAGGTCGCCGCGCTCCCGACCGAGAGGCAGACCGTCGAGATCACGTAGTACAGGAAGATGATCACGACGGCGAGCCCGAAGCCGAGCCCGGTCCCGCCGCCGCGCACCGGGCGCAGCCCGAACGGGACGGCGATCAGCGTGAAGACGAACGCCGCGAACGGGCGCGCGAGCTTCGCCGCGTAGGTCGCGGTGAAGAGCCGCTGCTGGTCGGCGCCTAGGTTGCCGGCGTCGAGCCGCTCCTTGATCTCGGCGCGCGAGAGGTCTTCGGGGTTCGTGATCTCGATGCGCTGCTTCGCGATCTGGTTCGGGCGCTCGCCGATGTCGATCTTCATCTGCGCCTGGCGCGAGCTCGTCACGGAGCCGTCGGGCGCGAAGTCGTAGGTGATCGAGTCGCCGAACGTCCAGGTCGGCTCGACGTACCGCGCGCGGTCGGCGACGATCAGATCGCGCGGCTTCTGGTTCGCGTCGTAGCGGATCACCGTCACGCCGAGCAGCGTCTGCGTAGGGACGTCCAGGCCGTTCGCGATCGTGACCTGCTTCCCGCCGCCGGGGAGCGACGTGACGGCCTGCAAGTTCGACGACGCCGGCGAGACGTGCTCGATCGCCTGCTGGCGGATGTACGCCGCCTTGTCGTTCGCGAACGGGACGAACTCTTCTTGGACGGCGAGCGCGAGCAGTGAGACCAGCAGCCCGACGATCAGCAGCGGCATGACGATGCGGATCAGCGAGATCCCGCCCGCCTTCATCGCCGTGATCTCGCTCTCCGAGGACAGCCGCTGCATCGCGAGCAGCGTGCCGAGCAGCATCGCCATCGGGATGACGAGCAGCAGATAGTACGGCATGTCCCACAGGAAGTACTCGATCGCCGCCCACAGCGGCGCGTGCTGCTCGGAGACGAGCCGCCCGATCGCGAGGATCTGCGTCGCGACGAAGATCAGCGTGAACGCCGAGAGCCCGAACAGGAACGGCCCGGTCAGCTCGTTGACCAGGTAGCGGTCGAGGATCGTCGGCGGCCAGAACGGCGCGCGCTGCGCCGTGTGGCCGAGCGTCTCGGTTCGCGTCACAGGCGGAAGCTCTCGCCCAGGTAGAACTTGCGCGCGACCGGCGAGTCGAGCACGTCCTGAGCGCTTCCGCTGACCTCGATCCGCCCGTCGTTGAGGATGTACGCGCGGTCGACGATCGCGAGCGTCTCGCGCACCTGGTGGTCGGTGATCAGCACGCCGAGCCCGCGGTCGCGGAGCTGGCGGATCATCGCCTGGATGTCGGCCACCGCGATCGGGTCGATCCCGGTGAACGGCTCGTCGAGCAGCAGGAACGCCGGCTCGGTCGCGATCGCGCGCGCGATCTCGACGCGGCGCCGCTCGCCGCCGGAGAGCGAGTCGCCGCGCGCGTCGACGAACTGCGCGAGCCCGAACTCCGCCAGCAGTTCCGGGAGGCGGCGCTCGCGCTCGGCGTACGGGATCCCGTTCATCTCCCAGATCAGCCGCAGGTTGTCGCCGACGGAGAGCTTGCGGAAGATCGAGTTCTCCTGCGCGAGGTAGCCGATCCCGGCGCGCGCGCGCTCGTGCATCGGCGCGCCGGTGATCTCGCGCGGCTTGCCGTCGCGCTCGAGGACGACCGTCCCGCCGTCGGGCCGGATCAGCCCGACGACCATGTAGAACGTCGTCGTCTTCCCCGCGCCGTTGGGGCCGAGCAATCCGACCACCTCGCCGCGGTGGACCTCGGCGCTCACGCCCTTCACCACGGTGCGGCGGCCGTAGCGCTTCACCAGGTCGCGCATCAGGATGCGGTCCTGCGCCTGGCCGTTCACCGCGCCGCCCCCGTCACGCTGACGTTCTCGAGCTTCGTGTCGCCGTCGACGTGCTGCCCGTCGAGGTGGAAGCCGTCGGGCGCGGTGAGGCTGACGTGTCCCTCCCCGTGGAAACGCTCGGTCGTCCCGTTGTAGGTCAGCGTGTCGCAGGTCAGCGTGCTGCCGCTGCTGGTGTGGGCGTGCACGCCTCCGGTCATCACGACGGTCTTGTTGCGCTCGGTGACGTGGGCCTTCGGTGCGTCGGCGATCGTGGTCTTCCCGTTCTTGTCCAGAAAGGTGATGTGCGGCTGGTCGAGCACGCCGGTCGCCTGGCTCGTCCCGAAGCGCTCGCCGACGCTGGAGAGCGCGCGGATCGTGTAGACCTTGCGTCCGCGGATCGTTTCCACGATGGTCACGTACTGCCCGCCCTCGCCGTGCGTTTCGACCCGGATCGGGACCTGCGTCGCGCTCGGCTTCGGCGAAGGCTGCGCCGCCGCCGACGGGCCGGGCGAGGGCGCCGGGGCGGGGGGCCGGGCGCAGCCGGCGGCGAGCAGCAGCGCCGCGACGACGAAGAGGGCCGGCCTAGCGGAGCGCATCGGTCCGTACTACGGCGAGCCCGAGCATCACGACCTGGAGACCGAGCGGGAAGACGAGGCTGACGGTGTTGATCGCGCCGTCGACCATCAGGGCGACGAACGCCGCGGCGAGCGCGAGCGCGAACGACCGCTGCGCCGCCGACGGGGTCGCCGCGGCGGCCGCGAGCATCGCGCGGAACAGCACGGCGAACGAGAGGGTGAGCGTCACGACCGCCACGATACCCCCGTCGGCTGCGAAGGCGATTGGGAGGCTGTGCGGGTCGAAGGCGACGGCCGTTCGGGCGCCGGGCGCGTCGGGCGGGCGCATGACCTCATAGGTCTTCGGAAACGCCAGCGGCCCGACGCCGAGCAGCGGGAACCGCTCGAAGGTCGTCAGCCCGGCGCGCCAGGCGACGGTCCGGGCCTCGGTGTCGCGCGGGTTGTGGTGGCGCGCGCCGGCGAGCGCGTTCAGCCCGATCCCGAGCACGGCGACCGCGACGGCGACGGCGAGCAGCGCCCGCGCCCGCGCGGCGAGCGCGTAGACCGCGACCCCGCACACCGCCGAGAGCAGGCCCCAGCGCGAGAACGTCGCCGCCAGCGCGACCGCGAGCGCGAGCGCGGTCACGGCGGCCAGCCGGTCCCGGCCGCGGCTCGCGAGCGCCAGCGGGAGCGCGACGCCGAGCCCGACCAGCGTGTACGCGGCCAGCTCGTTGGGGTTCAGGAACGTCCCGACGGCGCGGCCGTTGTCGAAGGCGTAGACCGCCGCCGGCCGGTGCGAGGCGACCATCGCGAGCGCGAGCGCGCACGCGAGCAGCGCCGACCACAGGAAGACCCGGACGCAGAGCCGGATCGTCGCGGCGTCGGCGGCCCGCACGAGGACGAGCCCCGAGGCGCCGATCCCGGTGACCAGGACGCCGAGCCCGATCCCGAGCGGCGGATCGAACCCCGGCAGGGCCGCGAGGATCGTCGCCAGGCCCGGGGCGAGGAAGGCGAACGTCAGCGCGTCGCGCCGCACGACCCGCGCGGCGGCGGGGACCAGTGCGGCGAGCGCGGCCAGCGCGAGGATCCCGATCGCGGCGGCGACGGCGCGCGGCACCAGCGACGGCGTCCCGGGTCCCGCCGTCAGCCCCCCGAGCGTCCCGTAGAGCGGGAGGATCGCGTAGAGGACGGCGAGCGCCGCGGTCACCAGGCCGTTCGGGCGCCCGGGGGCGAGCGGGGCGGTCACGGCGCGGCCGGCGCCCCGGCGAGCGCGGCGACCGCCTGCGCGATCGCGCGCGCGCCGCCCGGCCCGCCCATGCGGTCGCGGCCGATCGCGCCCATCCGCGCCCGGCGGACGTCGTCGGCGAGCAGCGCGGCGACCGCGTCCGCGGCGCGCTCGGGATCGCCGGGGACGACCGCGAGCGCGTCGCCGAGCAGCCCCATCTGGCGCCTGCGGTACCACGCGTCGCGCGGCGCGTCGTCCAGCTCGAGCGCGACGACCGGGAGCCCTTCGGCGGCGGCGGCCTCGTTCGCCGTCCCGCTCTGCCCGATCGCGAGCGTCGCGCCGTGCAGCAGCGCGCCGAGCGGACCGGTCCACGGCCGCAGCCCGCCGCGTTCTAGCGCCGGCGCGAACCGGTCCACGACGAGGTTCGGCGCGACCGAGAGGACCGCGTCGGGCTGCGCGCCGCGCGCGCGCAGCCGCGCGACGACCTCGGCGATGCGCAGCGCGTCGGCGTAGGCGCGCTCGCGCGAGCCGGGGAGCAGCGCGAGCCGCAGCGGCGCGCGCCAGTCGACCCGCGCGCCGGTCGCGAGCAGGTCGACGATCACGTTCCCGGGCGCCTCGGCGCGGACGCCGTGCGCGCGCAGGTCGGCGGCCGTCGCCGCGTCGCGGACGAAGATCCGCCGCGCGCCGCGCAGGATGCGCCGCTCGCCGGGTCCGTACGGCGCGACGTAGACGCTCTTCGCGGTGCCGACGTACGCGAGCGCCGCGCGCGGGATCCGCGCCAGCGCGCACGCGTACGCGTCGCCGACCGCGACCACCGCGTCGTAGCGGCGCTCGCGCCGCGCCGCGCGCAGGAACGCGATCTGCCGCGCGAACAAGCCGGCGAACCCGGCGCCGAGATCGCGGACGAAGGCGCGCACGTTGCCCATCGCGACGAGCCCGCCCGAGGGCATCGCGCGCTGCGGCCCGACGTCGGGGAAGCCCTCGCCGCCGAGCCGTTCGCCGACCAGCGCGAAGTGCTCGGTCGCGAGGCTCGCGATCGCGCGCGCCTCCTGCGCGATGCGCGCCGCGATCGCCGCCTCGCCGTGACCGTTGGTGACGAACAGCACGCGCTTCGGCGGCATCTACGCCAGCGGTTCCAGCGCGAAGTCCGCGATGCGCGCGCGGCCGCTCGCGTCCTTCGCGAGCTCGGTGCGCGAGGCGTACTTCGCGTACGGGCCCGCGTGCACGATCGGCACGCCGTTCACGACCTCGGGCTCGGAAAGCGTGTCGTGGCTGTGCCCGCCGAGGATCAGCTCGAGCCGCGGGACGCGTTGCGCGAGCAGCCGGTCGTGGCGCAAGCCGA
>DATHLL010000158.1:0-11533 GCA_035488195.1 Candidatus Elarobacter sp.
GCTGCCGCATCTGCGTGCCGCCGTAACTGGTCCGCGACGAAAATCAGCGCAGAACAGCCTTTCAAGCTGAAGCCACATCGGCTCATCCTGGGCCGCACCGCCGAACACGCCGACTTTCCGGCCGCGCGAAGGTCTCATCTCACACGAGCGATCCACGGAAGACGGTCCCGCGACCCCGCCTTACGATTGGGAAGCCGTAACGGTTGACAGCCGGGGATCTTGTACCGGACGAAGTTCTCGCTTCTAAAGTTTCGGGTTTCTCGCCATGATCAAAACAATGCTATTGGTGAAGCTGCGTCGGTTCGCCGCCGACGTAGCGCGCCTGGATGCTCGGGTTGCTGCTCTCGAAAGAGAAGAGCCTAAGCGGCTTCCCGCAAAGGGCACGGGGCCTCGCCGGCGACGGCGATGACGCACATCGCGATCCGGGACCGGCTCGACGGCAAGGTGGTCGACCGACTTGAGAAAGTGAGCGACGAGCAGTATGGAGCGCGCGCTACGGCCGGATCGACGTGATGCTGAACAACACGCGCCGCCCATTCTAGGCGCGCAAAGCGGAAAGAGCCTCCGGCGCTCGCCGAAAGCTCTCTGCAGGTGCCCAGGGTCGTCTCGGATATGATACCGCATAGAGCCTTCGCGTTAAAGCGCGGCGGGGTTAGAGCCAACAGACCTGCGCGGATCGCGAACGTTCGTCGCGTTTTGCGCTACACGGCGACGGCCATTTGCTGCGCGGCCTCCAAGGCTGCTTCGGCTTGGGCGCGGTCGGTGCGGCGGCGGGCGAGGCGCGCGCCGAGCGGCGAGGCGCTCTCGCGGCGATCGGTGATCACGCGGCAGAGGCTCGGGAAGCCGACCAGCTTCATCAGCCGTGAGAGGTTCCCGCGCGGTACGACGAGGGTGAGCTTGCCGAGGCCGACCTTGCGGGCGACGGCGGCGAGCGCGCCGAGCGCGCCGGCGTCGAGCTGGCGGACCTGGGTCAGGTCGACCGTCGCGGGCTCGGTGAGATCCGCGAGCAGGTCGCGGATATCCGTCGCGGTCGCGACGTCATTCGCCGTGCGGACGACGAAGACGGGCGGTGTGGTGGTCAACAATGGCTTCCGTGCCTCCCGACCAGAGAAGAAGTGACTGCCTCCCGATTCCCACCGGCAGCCGGGCGCCATCCTACTTAACCCAGGCTTTACGGACCAACGCTAACGCCGACGGCAAAAGGCGTTCGCCCGCAGTGGACATAGACGGTGCCCATGCGCTTCATGGTGATCGAGCGGTTCCGGCACGGCGATCCGGCGCCGGTCGGCGAGCGATTCCGGCGGCAGGGCCGGATGATGCCGGACGGTGTGGCGTACGAGGCGAGTTGGATCGACCCGGCCGGGATGCGCTGTTTCCAGGTCGTGCAGGCATCGAGCCGCGACGCGCTCGATGCATGGATCGCGCGCTGGAACGACCTGATCGAGTTCGAGGTGGTGAACGTCGTCGATCCCGGCGATTTCTGGGCGCCTGCGGCCTTCGCTGAGCGCATCGTCGAGCCGCATCTGCGCAACGTCCGCGACGACGACGCGGAGGCGATCGCGCGAATCTACGCGCCGTATGTGGAAACCACGGCCGACTCGTTCGAGGAGACGGCGCCGGACGCGGCCGAGATGCGGCGGCGCTTCGCCACGGTCACCGCCTCGTATCCGTGGCTGGTCGCGACGCTCGGCGGCGAGGTCGCCGGATACGCGTACGGCACGATGCACCGCGCGCGCCCCGCGTACCGGCCGTCGGTCGAGGTGAGCGTCTACGTCGACCAATCCGCGCAGCGGCGCGGGATCGCGCGCCTGCTGTACGGCGCGCTCTTCCGCGAGCTCGCCGCGCGCGGCTATCACCGCGCGTTCGCCGGGATCACGGCGAGCAACGAAGGCAGCATCGCGTTCCACCGCGCCGTCGGCTTCACGCCGATCGGCGTCTTCCACGAGGTCGGCTACAAGTTCGGGCGCTGGCACGACACGTCGTGGTGGGAGCGCGATCTCTCACCGATCGCGCCCGCGTAGGCCGGCTGCGCGCCGCCGCGGTTACGGCTTGCCGTAGTTCGCGACGAGGTAGTCGACGATCGCCGGCACTTGGTCGTCCGGGATCGGCGCGCCGTACGCGGTCTTCATCTTCGTGACCTCGGCGGTCCACTGGGCGCGTGTGAGCTGCGGCTGCGTCGAGACGTACGCCGACGAATGACACGTCAGGCAGTTCGCCATGACGACGCCGGCGCCGGGACCCGGCTTGAACGCCATCCCGGCGTCGCCGGGGAGCGAGATCGTCGCCGGGCCCTTCGGCGGCGAGACCTTCGTCGCGGCGAGCGCGCTCGCGCCGAGCAGCGCGGCGCAGGTCAGAGCGATCAGCGCGTGCTTCGTCATGCCACCGTCACCTTGTACGTCTCGATCGCGTTGCGCAGGTACCCGCTGGGATTCCAGCCCGGCGTCGCGGGCTGCACCGATCCGTCGTTCGCCGTCGCACGCACCGCGATCGTGTACGACCCCGCGGCGTCGGCGACGAACTCGCCGTTCCAGCGGCGGAAGCTGTACTTTCCGTAATCTTGCTCGAGCGCCATCGGGAGCCACGTCGCGCCGCCGTCGACCGAGACCTCGACGCGCCGGATCCCGCTGCCGCCGTCGAACGCGATCCCGCGCAGCGCCGTGCGGCCGCGCGGCAGCGCCGCGCCGTCGGCGAGGTTCGTCACGAACGACCGCACACGCATGCGGTTGATCGGGATCGTCGGATAGCCCGTCGAGCCGGGCGCGACGCTGTTGTCCGGCGTGTCGGGGATCCGGTAGGCCGTCTTCATCCAGAAGTTGTCGTCGGCGTGGTCGAGCACGGTGATCGACGAGAGCATCTTCACCCAGTACGTCGCGAACCAGCCGGGGACGATCAGCCGCACCGGATAGCCGTTCAGCACCGGGAGAGGCGCGCCGTTCATCGCGTAGGCGACGATCACGTCGTCGCCGCGCGCGACGTCGACGTCGAGCGACTTCTTGAAGTCCGGCGTCGCCGGCAGCGGCGGCCCGTCGAGGCCGTCGAACTGCACCTGCTTCGCGCTCGCCTTCAGCCCGGCGCGGTCGAGGATGTCGCGCAGCCGCACGCCGGTCCACAGCGCGTTGCCCATCGCGCCGTTGTTCCACTCCCCGCCGGCGACGCGCGGCGCGAACAGCCCGCGCGAGTTCCCCGAGCACTGGTTCACCGCCGCGACCTCGACCTGCGGCATCGCGGCGAGATCGTCCAGCGAGAGCGAGAGCGTCCGGTTCACCTCGCCGCTCACGGCGATCCGGTGCGCGCTCGCGTCGACGGACTGCGGGATGTTCGCGAGATGCCAGCGCACGAAGAACGCGTCGTTCGGCGTGAAGACGCCGTGGTCGAACACCGCGAACGGCGTCTCGAGCTGCGGCGGGCGCGGCGTCAGCAGAATCAGCGGCCGCTTCTGCGGGAACGCGACCAGGGGCCGCTCGCCGTTCGCGAACGGCATCTGCACGGTCGCCGCGTTCTGCGAGAACGCGCCGCGCGGGATCCCGCCGGCGGCGAGCGCCGCACCGGCGGCAGCGAGAAAACGGCCACGACCAAGGTCCATGAGAACCCTCCTGCGCGCGTTCGACCGATCTGTCCGGACGGTTCACGCCGCGGGGCGCGTTTCCTCGCACCGTGACGGCCGTCACGCGCCCAATGCAGTTTTCATCGCCGCCTCAGCCTCGTCCAATGCGGCGCGCTCGCCCCGGACGTACGCTGCTGCCATCGTTCCTCGTTCTCGTTCCGACAGGAGGTCATCCATGCGTCCATCCATGCTCGCGGCGTTGCTCGCCGCGGCGCTTCTCGCCGGATGCGGCGGAGGCGGCGGCACCGGCGCGGCGCCGTCCGCGCCGAACCCGTCCGGCAACGTCTCGGCGCTCAGCGCGCAAGACTCCGCGCAGACCGCGACCGACGCGGCGTTCGAGCCGATCGACACCGGCGAAGCCGACGCCCAGATCCAGAACGGTTCCACCGGCTCCTCGTCGTCGCTCCGCAGCGCGCGCGCCGCCGGCCACGCCTGCAAGAACCGCACGACCCGCACGGTGACCGTGAACGCCGACGGTTCCGTCACCGTCGAGACGATCACCTACTACGACGATGCGTGCACGCAGGTCGAACGCGACGCGGTCGCGGTGCGCAGCGTCTCGAGCGGCACGCTGACCGTCGCGCGCACGGTGACGACGTTCAACCAGGCGCACCTGCAGCTCGGTGTCCGCAAGAGCACGTACACGCTCACCGGCGCGTCGAACTCCGGCGCGTGGACGCTGCAGTCCGCGTTCTACCCCGGCACGTCGAGCACGCCGATCACGCAGTACGCGCACTCCGCCTCGATCAGCGGCAGCGCCTACGCCGCCTCGACCGGCCGCATCGCGAACGACGCCAAGCCCTCGATCGACGCGTCGTACGGCCACCAGGCCGCGACGAACGCCTCCGTCGCGACCGACACGTCCGGCGACGTCACGTTCACCGGGACGCACAACGGCGCATCGTTCAAGGGCCCGCTCGGCGGGCTGACGATCTCCGCCGCGCCGCCGTTCACCGTCTCCGGCGGAACGCAGCTCGGCTCGTCCTCGCTCACCGGCAGCGTCGAGTTCGATGCCGACGGCAACCTCGTCGCGGTCTCGCTGACCGGGACGCTGCCGGGCGGCAACACGCTCACCGTCGGCAGCTCGACCGCCGCGAACGGCGCGATCACGGTGAACGGCACGATCACGTCCGCATCGGGCGCGCAGGTCGCGACCTTCGCGACCGACGCGAGCGGCAACGGGATCCTGACGCTGGCGAACGGCACGCAGGTTCCCGTCGTCGACTGGCACGTCGTCTGGTAGCACGGCGGGCGAACGAACGAGCGCCGCGGAGATCGTTCCACGGCGCTCGTTTTGATTTCTGGGACGGCGGGGTACTGACTCCCAGGTTTCCCCACTGTGAACTCCGTGTCAGCCAGCTACCACCTGTTGCGGCTCGACGGCTACCTCGACATCGGGCGGTATCCCGAGTTCCGCCAAGCGTTCGAGGCGACTCCGCCGGGCATCCCCGTGCTCGTCGACCTGCAGGACGCGGTCGGCGTCGACTCCGTGTTCCTCTCGGAGCTGCTGCTGTTCCGGCGCCGCCGCCGGCCCGACCCGGTCGCGGTCGTCATCGCGCCGGAGGGATCGCTCGCCAAAGTGTTCGAGATCGCGAACATCGGCCGGAAGCTGAACGTCTTCCACGAGCTCGCGGCCGCCGTCGCCGCGCTGGGGCTGGAGTCGACCCGGGGCTGAGTCAGCGCGTCGTGGCGTCCGTCGCGCGGACCGGGTCGAGCCGGAGCTCGCGCGGGCGCAGCACGTGCTTCGCGTCGATCGTGCGCACCGAGCGCGTATAGGTCGAGATCACGATCGACTGCGTGAACGCCGAGCCGCGGCGGTAGCGCACGCCGTCGAGGAACTCGCCGTCGGTGACCCCGCTCGCCGCGAAGAGCGCGTCCTCGCTCGCGCACAGGTCGTCGAGCGTCAGCGTCTTGCGCACGTCGTGGCCCTCCGCGTGCGCGATCGCCTCATCGGCCTCGTCGCGCGGCCAGAGCCGGCCCTGCATCTCGCCGCCGAGCGCGCGCGCGGCGCATGCGGCGATGACGCCTTCCGGCGAGCCGCCGATCCCGGCGAGCACGTCGACGTTCGCCCGCTCCTCGAGGATCGCGTAGACCGCGTTCGAGACGTCGCCGTCGCCGAACACGCGCACGCGGGCGCCGGCCGCGCGGACCTGGCGCATCAGCGGCTCGTTGCGCGGGCGGTCGAGCAGCGCGACGGTCAGGTCGGAGACCTCGCGCCCCTTCGCTCGCGCGAGCGCGCGCAGGTTCTCCTCGAGCGGCAGGTCGATCGACACGACGCCGCGCCCGGCCGGTCCGGTGACGAGCTTGTCCATGTAGGGGACCCGCGTGCGGAAGAGCGCGCCGCGCGGCGCCGCGGCGATCACCGAGATCGCGCCCGGGCCGCCGCGCGAGGCCAGCGTCGTGCCGTCGATCGGGTCGACCGCGACGTCGAGGGAGGGTCCGTCGCCGGTCCCGATCTCCTCGCCGTGGTAGAGCATCGGCGCTTCGTCCTTCTCGCCCTCGCCGATCACGACGACGCCCGAGAGGGTCGCGGTGCTCAGCGTGCTGCGCATCGCCTCGACGGCGGCGCCATCGACCGCGTTCTTGTCGCCGAGCCCGACCAGCCGGCCTGCGGCGATCGCGGCAGCCTCCGTCGAGCGGACGAAGGCGTATTCGAGCGCATGGGTCTCCATAGGAGGCCTATATCCTGGTGCCCGCTTGCTCAAAACCTGCCGTCAAGGTTGCGAAGGCCTCTCTCGGTGCAGGACTTTCGCCTCGGTAGGATCGAGGCTGACGCGGGGACACGAAGCGAGCGCGGTACCGGGGAGAGCCATCGATGCGTCGTCATGCCTTGTCATTGTTGTGCGCGCTCGCGCTCGCCGGTTGCGGCGGCGGCGGCGCGGCGCATCTCATGCCGGGCGGCGCCGGCGGCTCGGCGCAAGGATTCGACGCCGCCTTGCGCAGCATGGGGAATGCCGGCATCCACCCCGGCGTCACGACGCTCACCTTCTCCGCGCTCGGGGATCATGCGACTCAGGTGATCACCGTGACGTTCGGCGACGGGTCGCGCAAGGTCGCGGTCAGCTCCGACACCTCGGTGGCGACGATCTCGCCGCCGAATCAGCGGGCGGAATACGCCGGACCGAACCGCTTCGTCGCGTCGTACCGTATCACGCCGGTCGGCCCCGGCAGCGCGACGATCACCATCACCGACGACAACGGCGCCCACTCCGCCACGATCTGCGTCACGGTAACGGCTCCCGGCGAGCACCTCTACGTCGGCGGCGGCGACCGGGTCTGGGTCTTCGACGTTCGAGCGAACGGCGCCGCGGCGCCGTTGCGCCGAGTCACCGGCGTGGTCCCGATCGATCTGGCGCCGCTCAACGACATCTCGGTCACCGCCGACGGAACGCTCGCGGTCGAGGATTACGACTACATTCACGTGGGGGGCGGGACGAACGTTCTGTTCTACGCGCCGGGCGCGTCGGACGCCGCGACGCCGGTGCGCGCCGTCACCGGGATACCGCGGCTGTCGCGCGGATTGGCCCGGCAGAGCGACGGCACGGCCGAGCTGACCGACCTCGGCGAGCTCGACACGTTCGCCGCGAGCGCGAACGGCGCGGGCGTCACGCCGATTCGCCGTCTACCGATGCACAACGCCGTCTACGCGACGACCGACGCGCAGGGCTACATCTACGCCTCGGTGCAGAATCCGGACGCGACGGGCGAGGTCGACGTCTACGCGCCGAACGCGAGCGGGAACGCCGCTCCGGTGCGCAAGATCCAGTTCGCGCAGATGTCCGTGTTCCAGCAGCAAGTCTCTCACCTCGCCGTCGCCCCTGACGGGACGGTGTACGTCATCGCGGTGACGGGCGGCGACTACGTCAACGGCGTCATACGGGGAATCTACGCGTTTCCGCCCGGTGCGTCGGGCTACACGGCGCCCAGCCGCGTCATCCCGGTCGGCCAGAACGCCGGCCCGATCGCCGTCGACAAGGCCGGCGAGATCTTCGTCAACTTCGGAACGCAGGTCGAAGTGTTCTCACCCGACCTGGATTGGGGCTCGGCCCCCATCCGCACCATCACGATGCCGGACGAAGGGAACAACCGGGGCTGGGTGTACGCGCTGACGATCGGGCCGTAAGAAGCCCCGCCGCGGCGCCTTTGTGCCATTCACGTGCCATTCCGGGTGCGCCGCGAAGGGGTTCGCGGCGCGCCGGAAGCAGCACGGTCGCATGCGGCGTTCGGCTTCGTTGATCTGCGTGGTCGCGCTCGCCGGTTGCGGCGGCAGCGGGCTTTCCGTCGTGCCGCGCACCGCCCCGCAGGCGCCGGTCGCGGCGCCCGCGCCTCCGCCCGCTCCCGACGCGCGGGTGCTCGCCCCGCAGTCGATCGAGTTCGACATCCCCCGTCCTCCCGCCGGGAAGAAACCGCCGGTTAAGCGCACGGACTGAGCGTCCCGCGGGAGTGCGCGTTCGTGTGCGGCGCGAAGCCGCGCGCCGTGCACGAACGAGATCTCGGGCTGTTCGACACGCTCGCCGTCGCGCTGGCGGCCCCCGGCGCCGAGCGCGCGCTGGACGGGGCGCTGCGCGAGATCATGTGCGCGCTCGAGCTCGCGGCGGGCTGGATCTGGCTGGTCGACCCCGGCACGGGGCGCTTCTATCTCGCGGCGGCACACGCGCTGCCGCCGTACTTGCGCGAGCCGGTGCAGATGACCGGCGATCCGTGCTGGTGCATGGAGTCGTTCACCGACGGCGACTTCGACTCGAAGAACGTCGACATCGTCGCGTGCTCGCGTCTGCGCCGCGGCGCCGAGGAAGGCGGCACCGCGCTGACGCTCGGGCTGCAGTCGCACGCGTCGGTCGTGCTGCGCTTCGGCGAGCGGCGGCTGGGGATCATGAACGTCTGCCCGCCGATCCCGCGCAAGCTCTCCGAGCGCGATCTGCGCATCCTTGCGGTGACCGGCGCCCAGATCGGCCTCGCGGTCGAGCGCGCGCGGCTGGCGGAAGACGAGGCGAGCGCGGCGCGCTCCGCCGAGCGCACGCGGTTGGCGCGCGAGATCCACGACACGCTGGCGCAAGACCTCACCGCGATCGCGCTGCAGCTCGAGAGCGCGCTGCGCGAGGTCCCGCCCGGTTCGCCCGCGGCGGCGCGCATCACGACCGCGCTCGGCGTCGCGCGCGCCTCCGTCACGCAGGCGCGCGCCTCGGTGCTCAGCCTGCGCTCCGACCCGCTCGCCGGCCGGGCGCTGAGCACCGCGCTCGGCGCGCTGGCGCGGCGGATCAGCTCGGAGACCGGGATGCTGGTGACGCTCGACGAGCGCGGTGACGCCTCGCTGCCGTACGAAGCGGAAGGCGAGCTGTTCCGGATCGCATCGGAGGCGCTGACCAACGCGCGCCTGCACGCGAACGCCGCGCGCATCACGATCGAGCTCGGTGCACGCGACGGCACGGTATTTCTGCGCATCCGCGACGACGGCGGCGGATTCGATGCGCGTGCGCGCGAGGACGACCGCTACGGGCTGCGCGGGATGGACGAACGCGCTCGCCTCGCCGGCGGAACGCTCCGGGTCGAATCCGGCGGCGGCGGTACGCTGATCGAAGTGATCGTGCCGAAGACGCGGGACGGCTCGGCTCCGCCGCGGAGCGACCGGTGAGCGACCGGGATCGCGCGATCATCCGTGTCGCGATCGTCGACGATCATCCGATCGTGACGGACGGCGTCGTCGCGAACCTGCGCGCCGCCGCGGACATCGACGTCGTCGCGACCGGTGCGAGCGCCGGCGACGCGAGCGCGATCGCGGCGGCGCACGCGCCCGACGTGCTGGTCCTCGACCTCGAGCTCGGCGCTGGCGGCGGCGGCTTGGACGCGATCGGGGCGGTGAAGGCGGCGTCGCCCGCGACGCGCGTCGTCGTCTTCAGCGCGTATGCGGGCGAAGAGCGCGTCGCGACGGCGTTCGAGCGCGGCGCCGACTCGTACGTGCTGAAAGGGACGTCGAGCGACGAGCTCGTCGCGGTCGTGCGCGCGGCCGCGCGCGGCGGGCCGGTCATCCCGGCCGAGATCGCCGCCGAGCTCGCGCGCGCGGTGCGCCGGCCGCGCGGCGACCGGCTCACCGACCGCGAGCGCCAGATCGTCGCGCTGCTTGCGGAGGGCCTCTCGAACCGGGCCGCCGCGGAACGGCTCGGGATCGCCGAGCGCACCGTGAAGTTTCACGTCGCCGAGATCCTCGCACGGCTCGGCGCGGTGAACCGCGCCCAAGCCGTCGCGATCGCGAAGGCGCGCGGCATCGTGTGAGCGTGCCCGTCCTGGCCGAACGGCCAGGGCGGAGACTGTCCCGCGGAGCGTCGCGCGCTCGCCGCCGCCCGGCGTACGCTGGGCGCATGAACGACTACGGATGGTTCGAGCGCGGTCACGTCGCGATCGTGACCGGCGCCTCGAAAGGCTTCGGGCTCGCCATCGCGCGCGAGCTCGCCCGAGCGGGGATCTCGCTCGCGATCGACGCGCGCGGCGAAGACGCGCTCGCCGCGGCGGAGCGCGAGCTCTCGCAGAGCGTGGAGGTCGTCGCGATCGCGGGCGACGTCGCCGACGCCGCGCACGTGCACCGGCTCGTCGAGGCCGCGGAGAGGCGCTTCGGCCGGATCGATCTCGTCGTGAACAACGCCTCGACGATCGGCCGCTCTCCGCTGCCGCCGCTCGAACAGCTCTCGCCCGCGGCGTTCGACCGGATCTTCACGACGAACGTGTACGCGCCGCTGCACCTGATCCAGCACGCGCTGCCGATCGTGAAGCGCGGCAGCGGCGGGACGATCGTGAACGTCAGCTCCGACGCGGCCGTCGAGGCGTATGCCGGCTGGGGCGGCTACGGCTCGGCGAAGGCCGCGCTCGAGCACATGTCGCGGATCCTCGCGGCCGAGCTCGAGGGGAGCGGGGTGGGCGTGATCGTCGCCGATCCGGGCGACATGGACACCGAGCTGCACCGCGCCGCGGTGCCGGACGCCGACCGCACGCAACTCGCCGATCCGCGCGACGTCGCGCCGGCGCTGATGCGCGCGATCGCCTCGCCGCGGCCGGCGTATCTCCGCGTCGCGCTGCAAGCCGAGGTCCCGGTCGAAGCGTGAGCGTCGCCGTTTCCTTCGCGCTCCCGGCGGCCAACGAAGCGACCTCGCCGCCGGAGCGGCGCGGCCTCGCGCGCGACGGCGTGCGGCTGCTGGTGACCGACGCCGCGTCGGGCCTCAACCGCGACGCGCGCTTTCGCGAGCTGCCCTCGTTCCTGCGGCGCGGCGATCTGCTCGTCGTGAACGACTCCGCGACGATCCCCGCCGCGCTCACCGCGCGGCGCACGGACGGGCCGCCGTTCGCACTGCACCTCTCGACGCGCATCGCCGGCGATCTGTGGATCGCCGAGCCTCGCGAGCCGGTCGAGCGCGGCGAGCGCGCGTCGCTCGCGAACGGCGGTGCCGTCACGTTCCTCACGCCGGTCGACGATCGGGCGCGGCTGTGGTACGCCGCGCTCGCGCTGCCGGTGCCGCTCGAAGCGTTTCTCGCGCGGCACGGCGCGCCGATTCGGTACCGCTACGTCACCGAGGCGTTTCCGCTCGCCGACTACCAGACGATCTTCGCGCGCGTCCCCGGCTCGGCGGAGATGCCGTCGGCCGGCCGCCCGTTCACGCGGCGTGTGCTCGACGATCTGCACGCGGCGGGGGTTCGCGTCGCGAGCATCACGCTGCACACCGGCGTGTCGAGCCCCGAACGCCGCGAGCGCCCTTCCCGTGAATGGTACGACGTGCCCGCGCGCACGGCGACCGCGGTCAACGCGACGCGCCGGCGGGGCGGGCGCGTGGTCGCGGTCGGGACGACGGTCGTGCGCGCGCTCGAGTCGGCGGCGGCGGGCTGCGAGGCGATCGCCTCGCGCGGCTGGACGGATCTCGTCGTCACGCCCGAGCGCGGCGTCAC